>DASXND010000281.1:0-6335 GCA_036495265.1 Dyella sp. | reverse complement strand
TTATCGGCAGGACGGACCATGGCGTCGCCCGGCTTGCATTGGTACGCGGCAGCAAAGGACTCCATGTTCGACGGTGCACCGATGGCGCGCAGCGAGGCCGGTGCGTGCTCGTTGGTGTTGATCTGCAGGACCAGCTGCTTGTCGCGGATGTTGCCACGCCATACGCGAGCCCAGCTGAGGAAGAAGCGCTGGTCTTCGCTGTAGCCGTCGATCTTCTGGCTGGCTTCCTGCGGATTCTTCTTCAGCGCCAACTGCAGCGCGTCATAGGCGGAGTTGAGGCCGCCGAGGTCACCGATGTTCTCGCCCAGGGTCAGCTTGCCGTTGACGTGGATGTCCGGCTTGCCCGGGACCGGCGTATAGGCGTTGAACTGCTGCACCAGCTTGTCGGTACGCGCATCAAACTTCTCGCGGTCGGCCTTGGTCCACCAGTTGACGTTGTTGCCTTCGCCGTCGAACTGGCTGCCCTGGTCGTCGAAGCCATGGCTGGCCTCGTGACCGATGACCGCGCCGATACCGCCGTAGTTGATCGCGTCGTCGCCGTTCGCATAGAAGAACGGCGGCTGTAGGATCGCGGCCGGGAAGTTGATGGTGTTGTCGGTCGGGTTGTAATACGCGTTGACCGTCTGCGGCGTCATGCCCCACTCGAGGCGGTCGGTCGGCTTGCCGATCTTGCCCAGGTCGTACTGGTAGTTGAACTTCGCCGCGGCCATCACGTTGCCGTAATAGTCGCCCTGCTTGATGTCCAGGCCCGACCACTCACGCCACTTGTCCGGGTAGCCGATTTTGGGCAGGAAGGTGTTCCACTTGGCGATCGCCTTGGCCTTGGTCTCGTCACTCATCCAGTCCAGGTTTTCGATACGTGCCTTGAGCGCGTTGCGCACGTTGTCGACCAATTCCTTCGAGCGCTCCTTGGCTTCCGGCGTGAACACCTTGGCCACGTAGAGCTGGCCAAGGGCTTCGCCCATCGACTCGTTGACGCCGCCGAGCACACGCTTCCAGCGCGGCTTCTGTTCCGGCTGGCCAGCGAGGGTCTTGCCGTAGAAATCGAACTTATTGTCCTGGAACGCCTTGCTCAGGTACGGCGAGGAGTCGTCGATGGCGTGGAAGCGCAGGTAGGCCTGCCACTGGTCGATCGGCGCGCTGGCAAGCAGCTTGTCGAACTCGGCCATGAACTTCGGCTGCGACAGCGAGAAGCCCTTGTCGACGGTCACGCCCTGGGCCTTGAAGAAGTCTCCCCAGCTGAAGTGCGGGGTGATCTTGTCGGCTTCCTGGATGCTGACGAAATGGTATTGGTTGGCGGGATCGCGCAGCTCCACCGGCGACAGCGACGCCTTGGCCAGCTCGGTTTCGAAGGCCAGCACCTGGTCGGCCTGCTTCTTCGCGTCGGCATCGGCCACGCCGGTCAGCGTGAGGGCCTTGGCGATATAGGCGAGGTAGGCGTCGCGGATGTCCTTGTACTTCGGATCGAGGTAGTACTCCTTGGTCGGCAGGCCCAGGCCCGCTTCCTGGGTGTAGCCGATCTGCATCTTGGCGTTCTTGAAGTCGGCGCCGGCGCCGAACTGGAACACCTGCATGTCACCCTGGGTGAAGCTGTTGGTGATGTAGCCGGCGACATCCTTGCCGCTCTTGAGGGCGGCGATGGCATCGAGCTTGGGCTTGATCGGCTCGAAGCCGGCCTGGTCGATGGCGGCTTCATCCATGCCCGAGGCGTACAGGTAACCGATCTTCTGCTCGATCGAACCGGCCTTGGCGCTGGCAGCGCCCTTGGCAGCGGCGTCGACGATCTCGTGCTGGGTGTTGAGGCTGTCATCGGCCAGCTTGTCGAACGCGCCCCAGCGGGTACGGTCGTTCGGAATCGGGTTGGCGGCAACCCACTTGCTGTTGACGAAGGCGTTGAAGTCATCGCACGCCTGGATGTTGTGGTCCAGTTCGCTCATGTCGAACACGCTCTTGGGCGCGGTCGGAGCAGCGGCGGTCGTGCCGGCGGTGGCCGGCGCGGTGCTGGCAGCGGCAGGAGCGGACTGCTCCGCCTGCTCGTGCTTGCCGCAGGCGCTGAGCGACAGGGCAAGGCTCACGGCGAGCGCAATGGGCTTCATATACGGCTTGGTCATCGGATTCCCTCTGGTTGTGCGGTGCCCGCTGGGGCGGTCAATGGTCACTAGCGATCTCGAGGCTCCAGAGCCGACGGGCCGCGCTTATGACCCTTCAGGCTAGGCCGCGAGCTGGTGGCGAGACAGTGTCAAAGGTCAGGGGGTACCGAGCGCCAGCCCCAGCCATGCCTGCGCCGCTGGCGGCCGGAGGCCGCCGGTGTTGTATGGGGAGCATGGTTGTAGCGCCCGCTGCCGTTGCGCTTGCGCGTAGCCCGTTGGGTCTCGCCAGGTGCCGACGGCACGGGCGCAGCAAAAGCTTGCGGCGCCCCCGTGGCCGCCGCGTTTGCGCCGATTCTGTGCGCGGGTTCACCTGTAAGTTATCGCCGTAAAGCGGCTGTTATAGGCCTGTCACCTTATCCGCCTATCGTTCATGGACACCGCGCTTGAGGGGAAGCGCATCATCCGCGACCGTTAGGGAGCCTTCCATGCGACACAATCTCGCAGTCTGTCTTGCCGCGTGCGTTCTAAGCTTTTCCGCCGTTTCGTTTGCACAGATCCCGGTCAGCGCGGAATCCGAGTCCGATGCCGCCAATGGGCACGGAAGGGACGTTCGCACGGCAACACCGATCAAGCATCTCGTGGTGATCTTCCAGGAGAACGTCTCCTTCGACCACTACTTCGGTACGTATCCCAACGCAGCGAATCCGGCGGGCGAGCCGGCTTTTTATGCGCGACCCTTCACCCCGCGCGTGAACGGACTCACTAGCCGCCTGCTCACGGCCAATCCGAACCAGGCCAACAGCGCCAACGGCACCGGTGCGATCAATCCGTTCCGGTTGGACCGCACCCAGGCCGCCACCGCCGATCAGGACCACGCCTACGGTCCCGAGCAGAAGGCGTTTGACGGCGGCGCCATGGATTTGTTTCCCGAGTTCACCGGCTCCGGCGAAACCCTGCCGGGTGCGCCGGCCGATGAAAACGGCGCTGGCCAGGTCATGGGCTACTACGACGGCAACACCGTTACCGCGATGTGGAACTACGCGCAGTGGTTCGCGATGAGCGACAACAGCTATAACACGACGTTTGGTCCGTCCACGCCGGGTGCGGTCAACCTGGTTTCCGGCCAGACCAATGGTGTGACGCAAACGCTCAACGGTACCGCCAACGAGGTCGCCGACGGACAGGGCGGCCTGACCCTGATAGGTGACGCCGATCCGATCGGTGATGTCTGTTCCTCGCCGACCGGCAATCAAGTGCAGCTGGGTGGCCGCAACGTCGGTGACCTGCTCAACGACGCTGGCGTGACCTGGGGTTTCTTCGAGGGCGGCTTTGATCTCACCCAGGTGAATGCCAACGGCAGCACCGGCTGCAAGCGCAAGACGCAGTCCACGGTGACCCAGGTCAACGAGAGCGACTACATCCCGCATCACCAGCCGTTCCAGTACTACCCCTCGACGGCCAACCCGACGCATGCGCGTCCGACCTCGGTGGCGATGATCGGCCACAAGGGTGACGCGGCGAATCACCAGTACGACATCCAGGATTTTTACGCTGCGGTGAACGCTGGCAACCTTCCGGCAGTGAGCTTCCTCAAGGCGCCGGGCTATCAGGATGGCCACGCGGGTTACTCCGATCCGCTCGATGAGCAGCAGTTCATCGTGCACGTGATGAACATCCTGCAGCAGCGCCCGGAGTGGCGCGATACCGCGGTGGTGATCGCGTATGACGATTCCGATGGCTGGTACGACCATCAGGCGGCGCCGCGGGCCAATGCATCTAGCACCGGCTCCGACGCGCTGGATGGCGCAGGTCTGTGCAAGGCGCCGAGCATGCTGCCGGGCATCGCCAGCCAGGGTAAGCCGGTGCAAGGGCGTTGCGGTTATGGTCCGCGCTTGCCGCTGCTGGTGATCTCGCCGTGGGCTCGCAGCAATTTCGTCGACCATACGGTGACGGATCAGTCCTCCGTCACGCGCTTCGTCGAAGACAACTGGCTGCGTGGCCAGCGCCTTGGCGGCGGTTCGTTCGACGCGGTGGCGGGCAAGCTGGAAAATATGTTCGACTTCTTCCAGCCGTTCCCGTCACGCCGGAAGCTTTTGCTGGACGAACAGACCGGCCAGCCGACCCGGCAGCCTTCGCCCTGGCCCTGGGCAAGCCTGCCGCACACGCCGCACGGTTGAGCTGTTGAGTCGAGTTTGAGCGCCCCGGACAGCCGTCCGGGGCGTTGTCGTTATCGTTGATGCCAACGGAGTCGTGGAGCTTGTATTCCTCCCGTCGTAGTTTTCTGAAAGGAATGGCCTGGGGTGCCGCCGCTGGCATGTTGCCGATCAGCTGGCGCGCGTTCGCGGGCCCCATGCACATGGCGATGCGCACGAATGGCACGGCTGGCTTGTGCAAGCATCCCGTCGCCGATCAGACCAGCGTGCCGCGCTTGCTGGATCCAACCCGTCTCACACCTTTTGTCGATCCGCTGCCGGTACCGCACGTGTTGCGACCCGCATCAGGCGCAACGCTTCGTATCGCGATGCAGGAGAGCGAGCAACGTGTGCATCGCGATCTGCCGCCGACCCGTCTTTGGACGTACGGCGGGAGCATGCCGGGCCCGACCATCGAGGCGCGCAGCGGGCAGGTACTGCGGGTTGAATGGGCCAATCGCCTGCCCACAAAGCACTTCCTGCCAATTGACCACAACATCTGCGGCGCAGAAGCGGACCAGCCCGAGGTGCGCGGCGTGGTGCATGTGCATGGGGCGCGCGTACCTGCCAGCGACGACGGTTATCCCACCGACTGGTTCGTACCGGGGAAGTCGCGTCTGCAGACCTATCCCAACAAGCAGGACGCGGCGACGCTGTGGTACCACGACCACACCATGGGCATCGAGCGGTTGAACCTCTACGCCGGCATGCTGGGCATGTACTTGCTGCGCGACGAGCACGAGCTGTCGCTGGGTTTGCCTGAAGGCGAACACGAATTGCCGCTGGTATTGGCTGATCGCCTGTTAACCGAAGATGGTCAGCTCTACTACCCAGTGTCCGGCGTCAGTGATGCGCCATGGGTGCCGGAAGTGTTTGGCAACGCCACGCTGGTCAATGGTGCCTTGTTGCCGCGTCTGGATGTGCAGGCGCGCCGCTATCGTTTCCGCGTGCTGAATGCGGCAAACGGGCGCTTCTTTCGCCTCAGCCTGCGCGGGCAGCGGCCGTTCGTGCAGATCGGCAGCGACCAGGGTTTGCTGGCGGCACCGGTGCGGCAGACCAGCCTGTTCCTGGCGCCGGGCGAGCGGGCCGACCTGGTGATGGATTTCGCCGATCTGGCGGGTGGCGAGATCGAACTGATGAACGATGCCTTGCCGCTGATGCGCTTCAACGTGGCCAGCGGCCACGTCCGCGATGATAGTCGCGTGCCGGCGGTGCTGCGCGACGTGCCACGAACGGCCGAATCGAAAGCCGTGCAGACGCGTCAGCTCACCATCGACGAATATGCCGATTGCGCGTCCGAACCGATGTTGATGCTGCTGGATGGCAAGCACTGGCACGACCCGGTCAGTGAGAAGCCGCGGCTTGGCAGCACCGAGATCTGGAGTTTCCTGAACCTCACCGAAGACACGCACCCGATCCATCTGCATCTCGTGCGCTTCCAGATCCTCGATCGACGCCCATTCGATGTGGACGTCTATCTGGCATCGAAGACCGTGCAATACCTCGGCCCCGCGCAGCCACCGCCGCCGCACGAGGCGGGCTGGAAAGACACGGCGCAGGTGTATCCGGGCATGGTGACACGCTACATCATCACGTTCGAGGGCTATACCGGGCGTTATGTCTGGCACTGCCATTTGTTGGAGCACGCCTCCAACGAGATGATGCGGCCGTTCGAGGTGTTGCCGGCCTGAGGGGCGTCGATCGCGCACAGGGTGCGCTCCTACATTCGTGGGTCTGATGGTCGATCGTGCACAGGGGGCGTTCCTACATCCGTGGCGTCGTTGGCCGATCGCGCACAGGATACGCTCCTACATTCATGGCACTGTTGTAGGAGCGCACCTGAAGTGGCCGGGTATTTCTGGACCACCGGATAGGAGCAAAATCTCCTACAAGGGCGCGCGTGTTTCGGTCAGCCAAAGTTCGATCCACCGATTCATATCCGCCAGCCGCTTCGCCTCGTCATCGCGCATGTTCATGCCGATGGCCACGCCCGCGACGTGGCCCGTGGGGTCCAGCAGGATCAAGGTGGGGTAGGTGCTGACGCCCAGGGTAT
>DASXND010000280.1:0-3510 GCA_036495265.1 Dyella sp. | reverse complement strand
GGCGGGCATGCCTATAATTCACGTATGACCGCCAGCGCCCATCGCCACGAGCTTTATACCGTCGACCAGGTGCGGGCGCTCGATCGCCGCGCCATCGATTCACTGGGCATCCCAGGTTACGAACTCATGCAACGCGCCGCGGCGGCTGCGCTGGTCTGTCTGCGGCAGCAGTGGCCGCATGCGCGGCGCATCGCGGTGTATTGCGGCCCCGGCAATAACGGTGGGGATGGTTTTCTAGTGGCTGCGCTGGCGCGCGAGGCTGGCTTGCACGCTGACGTGATCGCGCTGGGCGAGAGTCAGGGCGACGACGCCCAGCGTGCTCGCCGCGAATGCGAACAGGGCGGTGGCACGGTGCATCCGTGGCAGGGCAGCGGCGAGCTGCCCTTGGCGGATGTGCAGGTCGACGCCTTGTTCGGCACGGGACTGCGGCGTGCGTTGGCGCCCGACGTCGCACAGCTGGTGCGTCAGATCCAGGCCAGCGGCGCGCCCATCCTGGCGCTTGATGTGCCTTCGGGCCTCAATGCCGACACGGGTGAGGTGCCGGGTGAGTCCATTCGAGCCGACGTCACGATCACCTTCATCGCCGCCAAGCGCGGCCTCTATACGGGACAGGCGCCAGGTTTTGTGGGGCGCGTGCAGCTAGAGCCCTTGGGCCTGCCCGAGGCGTTGTGGGAGGGATTCCACGCGGATGCCGAACTGTTGCAGGTGCAGACCTTGCCACCGCGTCCCCGTCAGGCGCACAAGGGCAACAACGGCCATGTGCTGGCTATTGGTGGCGAGCACGGTACGGCGGGGGCGATTCGCCTCTGTGGCGAGGCAGCCCTGCGCGGTGGTGCGGGCCTGGTCAGCGTGGCGACCCGGGGCGAGCATCTGGTGGCGCTCAATGCGGCGCGGCCTGAATTGATGGCGCACGAGGTACATGGGCCGCAAGCGTTGGCGCCGTTGCTGGAGCGTGCCACCGTGCTGGCGATAGGGCCCGGCCTGGGACAGGGCGCCTGGGGGCACGCACTCTGGCTGACCGCGCTGGAATCCGCGCTGCCCCTGGTGCTCGATGCCGACGGCCTGAACCTGCTGGCGCGCGAGCCACGGCAGCTGGCCGGACGCGCGGTGCTTACGCCGCACCCGGGAGAGGCGGCGCGCTTGCTCGATTGCGATACCGCCGCCATCGGAGCCGATCGTTTCGCAGCCGCGCGCGCATTGGCACGCCGTTACGGCGCGATCGTCGTCCTGAAAGGCGCTGGCAGCCTCGTGGCCGATCCCGGGGGGCGGGTGGCGGTATGCCCCTGGGGGAATCCCGGCATGGCTTCCGGCGGTATGGGCGACCTCTTGACGGGCATCATCGCGGCCTTGCTTGCCCAGGGTTGCGAGGCGTGGCGCGCGGCCTGCCTGGGCGTAGGCCTGCATGCGCGCGCGGGTGACCTTGCGGCCCGCGAGGGCGGCGAACGCGGCTTGCTCGCCAGCGATCTGCTGGAGCCTCTGCGACTCCTGCTGAATGGAAAAGACGCATGATGGATCAGCATTGGGAGCTTGCCGACGAAGCGGCTACCGCTGCGCTGGCCCAGCAGTTGGCCGGCGCGCTCGATGAAGGGCTGGTGGTTTATCTCCACGGTGATCTGGGGGCCGGCAAGACCAGCTTCGCGCGAGCCTTGCTCGGGGCATTGGGCGTCGGCGAGCGGATCAAAAGTCCCACCTATAGCCTGGTCGAGTCCTATCGCGCGCAGGGTCGGGCGGCGTGGCATCTGGATCTCTACCGCATCGCCGATCCGGGCGAGCTCGAATGGCTGGCCCTGGATGAGCTGTCCGATCCCGCGGCGCTGGTGCTGGTGGAATGGCCTGAACGGGGTGCTGGCGCGCTACCGACACCCGATCTGATTTTGCATCTCAGCTACGCCGGCACCGGTCGGGCAGCTGCCATGGAGGCGCGCACGGAGCGCGGCTCGCGGATCGTGTCCCGGCTGTCCTGAGCGCTGCCTGCAAGCGGTTTCTCACCGTCCATTTTAGCTAAGTATCGGTACTCCTTGAGATTTTTTCCTGGGCTTGGGTTGGCAACGAAGCCTTCAGTTTGCGTGGCTTGCGGCCGATAGCTTGAGGCGATCTGACAAAACACCTGCAGGTTATGGATATTCAAAGGAAAATCTCTTGCAATCAGCGGGCGAGTGGGCTTCAATTCCGCTCCATGAAGGGATCTAGGACACATGCTGCTTTGTTTGGTGCCATGGCCTTGATGGCTTTGGTGCCTTTTTGCGTCGCGCGCGCGGCCGACGTGAAGTCCGCGCGTGTCTGGGCCGGCCCTGAATACACCCGCGTGGTGCTCGATGTGTCCGGCCCGGTGACCTACAAGGTCAAACAGGATGGCGACCAGCTGACGGTCGACGTCAGCGACAGTTCGATCAGCAGCGACTTCAGCTCCCCCGCCGCCCAGGGCCTGTACAAGGGTCTCAGCGGTGCGCGCCAGGGCAGTAATGTCCGCCTCACCGCCAAGATCGACCCCTCCAGCAGCATCAAGAGCTTCCTGCTGAAACCGCAGGCGGACTACGGCTACCGCCTGGTCGTGGACCTTTATCCCGGTAGTGGTGTGGTGGCCAAGCCCGCCGTGCGCGGATCGGATGACGATGGCCCAGTGGCCGTCGCTGCGACGCCAGTCGTTTCCACGCCCGACCCGGTGCCGACCTATACGCCAGCACCCTCGCGTAGCGGAGGCAAGTCGACTCTCAAGCCAACTCAGAGCGGCATGTCCTCCACCCGTGCGGCAGCCGCGCTGTTGAACGGCGAGCGCAAGGTGGTGATTGCTGTCGATGCCGGCCATGGCGGCGATGATCCGGGTGCCCATGGTCCCGGTGGCACGCTGGAGAAAAACGTCACGCTCGCCGTGGCGCGCCAGTTGGCGGACCAGATCAACCAGCAGCCGGGCATGCGCGCCGTGCTGACGCGCAGCACGGACTTCTTCATCCCGCTGGCGCAGCGTTACCAGATCGCACGCAACAACTCCGCCGACCTGTTCATCTCGATCCACGCCGACGCCTTCGTCAACGGCGACGCCAGGGGTTCATCGGTGTGGGTGTTGTCGCCGCGCGGCAAGACCAATATGGCGGCCCAGTGGCTGGCGGACGGCCAGAACCGTGCCGACCTGATCGGTGGCGTCACGCTCGACGACAAGAACGACGGCCTGGCCGCCGTGCTGCTGGACCTGCAACAGGGTTATTCCATGCAGGCCAGCGAATCGGTGGCCGGCAACGTGCTGAGCGCCCTGGGCAATCTCGGCCCGACCCATCGCGGCTATGTGGAACGCGCCAACTTCGTGGTGCTGCGTTCGCCCGACGTGCCCTCGATCCTGGTCGAGACTGCCTTCATCAGCAATCCGGACGAGGAGCGCAAGTTGCGCGATCCCTCGCATCAGGCGCGCCTTGCCACGGCCGTGATGAGTGGCGTGCGCGGTTACTTCGAAGCCACGCCTCCACCCGGCAGCTGGTTTGCCGCCCAGGCGGCGCGTCGCAGCGGTGTTGCGCTGGC
>DASXND010000279.1:0-10212 GCA_036495265.1 Dyella sp. | reverse complement strand
CTTCGCGGCTGATTTATCGTCATACGCTGCCGATCCGGATCATGCACTGGATCAACGTGATCGCATTGACGCTGATGCTGTTCAGCGGCCTGCAGATCTTCAACGCGCATCCGAATCTTTATTGGGGCAATCGATCCGATCAGGGCAAGGAATGGCTAGCCCTGGATGCGCAAGAGGATGCAGCGGGAAATCTGATCGGCACCACGCGCATCGGCCAGCATCAATTCACCACCACCGGCGTACTCGGCGTTTCCAAAGGAAGCGACGGCACACCGGTGGCGCGCGGCTTTCCATCCTGGCTCACGGTTCCTAGCGCTGGTTGGCTGGCCATGGGCCGGCGCTGGCACTTCTTCTTTGCATGGGTGTTTGTGCTCAACGGGCTTTGCTATATCAGCTACTCGTTCGCCAAAAAGCATTTGCAACGCGATATGTGGCCGACGCGCGCTGATTGGCGCGGCATAGCCCGCTCCATCCTCGATCACCTCCGTTTCAAGCACCCCCATGGAGACGAGGCGCTGCGCTACAACATCCTGCAACGGCTCGCTTACCTGACCGTGATTTTCATCTTCGGCGTCGGCATAGTACTGATGGGCCTGGCGATGTCACCGCGCTTGGATGCCGTACTCTCGCCCTTGGTGGAAGCCGTGGGTGGACGCCAGTCGGCAAGGTCGATTCATTTCATCATCGCCTGGGCGTTTGTCGCCTTCGTGTTGATTCATCTCTTCGAAGTATTGATCAGCGGAGTCTTCAATCAGCTGCGCGGAATGATTACTGGATACTACAAAGTCGATTCAGTCACGCCCGAGCCAGGGGCGCCCGCCGATGTCATGTCTGATCCGGTACCGCCTGCTGAAGTCGCTCCCGACCGTGTCATCGCCGAACAAACGCCCATCGTGGAGGAACCCCGCCATGAGTGATCGCCGATCGTTTCTGCGCATGGCCGTCATGGGTGCAGCGGGGATCGCCCTCGCCGGCTGCGACCGTATTTCCCAGAGCGGCTGGGGCACCCGGGTATTGGGCAGTGCCGAAGGATTGAATCGTCGAGTGCAGGCGCTGCTGTCACCTTCCAGCACCATGGCAAAAGAATATTCCGAAGCCGAGATCTCCTCGGTGTTTCATCCCAATGGCACGACCATGCCCGGCACGCCCGCCTATCAGGCATTGATGGCGAACCAGTTTCGCGATTACCAATTACAAGTCGACGGGCTGGTCAGCCGACCGGCGATGCTATCGATCGACGAGCTGAAAAGGCTGGACGACCGCACGCAGATCACCAGGCACGATTGCGTGGAGGGCTGGAGCGCCATCGGCAAGTGGCGAGGCACCTTGCTCTCGGCCGTGCTCGACCATGTGGGCGTAAGCCCTCAGGCAGAATTCGTCGTCTTCCATTGCTTCGACGAAATGGACGTGGATACGCCCTATTACGAGAGCGTGGACATCCGCGAAGCGAGACATCCACAGACTTTGCTGGCCTTCGCATTGAACGACCAACCGTTACCGATACCGAACGGCGCGCCATTGCGCCTGCGCCTTGGCCGACAGCTTGGCTACAAACAGGCCAAGTACATCAGCCGCATCGAGCTGGTGAGCTCTTTCAAGAACATTGGTGACGGCAAAGGTGGCTATTGGGAAGACCAGGGCTACGAGTGGTATGCCGGCATCTGATCCGAGGTCGGCAAGCTGACCCTGCAAAATGGTCCGATCCGAACTTGTCCATTGCGCATGGACAAGTTCGGATCGCTACGATGGCTTCAACGCATCGAGTGTTACATCGGCGGCGCGGTACCGTTCAGCCCGACGGCCACGAATCCGGCAGCGACCGGGTTGCCCGGCTTGCCCGCCACGAACACACGCGCGCCTTTGACGATGGCGCTCTTGTCGGCCGGCGCGAATGTCACGACCGGCGTAGTCGCTGACACTTCGATCGTCTTCTCGCCCGCGCCGTAATCGACGACCAGCGTGCGTGCACCACTGCCCGTAGCCGTCTTCACCGTGCCGTTGGTCATCGCCGAATGCATGGCCGAACCGGCGCCAGCCTTGCTACTCTTGACGGTGCCATTGGTCATCGCCGACGACATCACGCTGCCGTTGGTCATGGCCGACCCACCGCCACCATGGGCGGGCAGATCCCAGGCGTAATCACCCAGGCCCGTGCCCTTCATTGCCGGCGGAAACACCACTACTTCCAGTGCGTTGGCAGACGCCCCATGCGGCACGTTCGCCGAACCAATGAACGAACCTGGCTGAATCGCGTCGAGACTGCTCGGCACCACACCAGCGATATGTGTGTCGGTTCCTATCGCGACGTTCTGCGTGCCTGTCGCCGTTTGCACGGTGAAGCCAGTGGCCGTCACATCCGTCACGGTTCCGCGCACATGCACCGCCGGTTCCGCGGCGATCGCGGGTACGGCGACCGACATCGCGATGGCCATACCGGCAAGCCATAGTTTTTGTTTCAAATAGCTAGCTTTCATGATTAACAACCTCCAGTAGAGATAACGGATCAGGCGGGGATCACGGTTGTTTCGCCCGAAAGCGCTTGATGGTTACTCAGAGGATGTTGGAACGGCATGAAAATGCAGGACGGGGAGGAGGCTGAGGACACGAAAGGCGTATACCCAATCGGGTCAAAAGCGCCCATCGCCCCCCATGAGCCTCTATACACGGCAGCGGTGGCAATTTCGCAACGCTAGACACACGACATGTCAAGGGGACGTGTATCTCACATGTGACAGTTTAGTGAGTGTGAGCTACCCCGCGGTGATAGCTCGTTGCGTTAGTACCATCCGTTGTACGAATCTACCCGAAAGGGCGATGCCAACCTCGTTTAATCATTAGATAATCCATTCTGTGTAGTAGTCACAGGCTTCATTGCCATGTCATGGCCGCGCAAAATCCAGGACGGTTGCCGTTATGACCAAACCACGGACCATCAGCACCTGTATCAGCACCTTCGGGCATGCCGACAGGACCGTCGTTCCAATGATTGTTCGGCCACTGCGGCCGCGCCAATCGTTCGAAGGCGCTCGCTTAACCACTCCGGACACGGTCCTTTCCGTCCTGCGCCTGGCATCGGAGATTGAGCCATCTGCGTTGAGGGCTCTTGAATGGTATCGAAGCGTCCACATCGCAGAGCTCGGCAACTTGACGCCTCGCCAGCTAGTCAAGGCAGGGAGAAGGAATGACGTCCTTTCATTTCTTCGCGCAATCATCGGTCACGAACGCGGTTGACATGGTGACGAAGCTCTCACGGATCAGCGCACAGGCGATCGCGCGAGGCCCGCAGGATCACCCATGAATATCCCACTCGCTCAAATTTCGGGAGCCCTCGCGGGTGGCCTCATAGGCGGCTTCGCTGGATTCATCTCAAACAACATCCAGCGCTGGCTCCAAATGAAACTGGGGCGCGACCCCGAGCTACTTTGATACGCGCTGGAAATAGCTGAATACCAGTACAAGCGCTTCTCAGAGTTAGTCGAAGCATCCACTCCATTGACTGAGAAGCTATCTCGCTATCGAGTTCCGATCCGCACAAACATCCTACAAGTGAGAGCGAACCGAAATGCCTTCGTTAGTTCCCGGTACGTGGCGGCGCTGTCTTCTTCGGGGTCGGGCAATTGTCGCTCTCCTGACCATCGGGCTGAGCGGATGTAGCGCGGCACCGTCCCGAAATATTCTTGGCTCGTATTTTCCATCCTGGATGGTGTGCGCGCTGGCAGGCCTCGTGATTGCCTTGATCGTTCGAAAGGCCCTCAGCCGCACGACTATTGGGAAGGAGATCCCCGCACCGGCCTTGGTATTTCTGGCTATGGCGACCGCAGCCACGTTCGCGCTGTGGTTGTTATGGCTGGCTTGACGGAGACCTCACGATGACATCCGGAACCTCCCTGCGCGGTCGGCTCTTCGCCGCGATAGCCGTGCTTGCAGCCATCGCGCTCGGCGCGTGCGTCATCTTCGTGCTGGACCGGCGACCCCGCACCCATGACGCGCGACTGTTTGCCTATAGCGCGGGCATGGCACCTGAGGTCAGCGGGCGCATCACGGCACTGCATGTCACCAACAACCAGCGCGTAACCAAGGGGGACGTGCTGCTTGAGATCGATCCGCTTCCGTTCGAACTAAGAGTGGGTCAGGCCCGTGCGCAGGTCGCCGCACTCAAGGCCCAGATTGCACTGACTGGCCGGCAAGTCTCTTCCCAGGGCTCTGGTGCGGAAGCGGCGGCCACCCAGGTCGAGCGTGCTCGTACCCAGCTGGCATTCGCGCACGAAACGCGCAGCCGGCTTGAGCCGATGGTCGAACAGGGCTATGTCACTCGCCAGCAGATCGACGAGGCGCGGACCAATGAACGCACGGCCCAAGTCGCCTTGCAGTCGGCCATCAAGGCGGCAGACCAGGCCCGCGAGGCCGTGGGTGACACGGCGAGCCTGGAGGCGCAACTCGCAGGAGCTGAAGCCTCCGAGGCGCTGGCATCCCGCGACCTGCGCGAAGCCACTTTGCGCGCGCCCTTCGACGGAACTGTGGTCGGACTGGAACTTGCTGAAGGCTCGTTTGCCGTGGCGGGGCATCCACTGTTCACTCTCATCAAGACCGACGCGTGGTACGCCATAGCTGATTTTCGTGAGACGGAATTGCCAAGGATCACCGTCGGTGACCCCGCCACGGTGTGGACCATGGCCGAGAGCAACCGAGCCATCAAGGGCCATGTCGAAAGCGTCGGCGCTGGTGTCCAGTCGGCAGATCACGGTGGGCCCGGCTTGCCGGGAGTCGGACGCGACCTGAGCTGGGTCGTCGTGGCGCAGCGCTTCCCCGTATGGATTCGGTTGGATGATCCGCCCAGGGAGGCCATGCACGTCGGCGTCACCGTGTCGGTGCGAGTGCAACATGAAACCGTTCACTGAAAACCTGCGGCGACAGCCCCTGCTTTCGTTCCTACGGGACGAATTGGCGCCGTATCAAGGCAGGGGCGCAACCACGTTGCGAATCACGGTCTGTTGCATGGTGACAGTCGCCATCGCCATGCTCTTCCGGATCCCCTTGCCTACCTACATGGCTTACATCGTTTTTCAGGCCAGTGGCGCGGAGATGGCCACCACGCTTGTCACTGCCATTGGCGGCATCGTTGCGGTGACCTTGGCCGTTGGGCTGACGCTACTGTTCTATGTCTTCGACGCCGCTGAGCCGGCGTTGCGGCTGCCGCTCATGGCAGCAAGCGCGTTTCTTGGTATGTATAGCCTACGCGTGCTGACGCTGGGGCCCATCACGTTCCTTGCCAGCTTCGTATTGGTGCTGTCGCAAACGCTGATTGACGATATACCGTCCCTAGAACAGCTCACCCGCCTGGTACTTTGGCTTTGGGTCATTGTAACTGTGCCCGCCGTCGTCACCCTGCTCGCAAATCTGGCTACGGGTCAAAGCGCTACAACGCTCACGCGCCAGAAAGCCCTCGGCCTGCTCGATCGGGCAAGCGCGGCACTGCGCGAGAATCACCCCATCGACGTGGGCGCCTGGCAAGCCGAAGCGGTGGAACTGATCGCCTTACGCCAACGCGCAAGCATGTTGGATAGCTCATTGCGATCGCGCGCGGCAGCGGACACGCGTTCCCTGAGTGGCCTGATTGATCTACTGACGCTGATGCCCTTGCTTTCAGCCGACATGCCTAGCGGTGTCAGGCAGGCGCTCGCGGAAGCTTGTGCCCGTTGCGGGCAAGCTTTGGCGTCGCCCGTGGCGGTTCCAACCCGGCACCCTACCCTGTCCGCTGCTATGGTCGCGAGTATTCCCGTCGGTCAGCGGGCATTCGCCATGGCGATGTCGGATACGCTCGATCGATTAGCCAAAACCATCGCCGACCGGTGGCATGCCGAAGCCATGCCCGATGCAACGCCTGGGAAGCGAAAGCTCTTCGTGCCCGATGCATTTACCAATCCCGAGCATGTGCGCTTCGCCCTCAAGGCCACATTGGCCGTAATGATGGCGTACCTCACGTACACCCTGCTTGACTGGCCCGGCATACGAACGGCGGTAACGACCTGCTTCTTTGTAGCCATGGGCAGTGTAGGCGAAACAGTTCATAAGCTCACACTACGTATCACGGGGGCCGTGATCGGCGGACTAGCGGCTGCATTCTGCATCGTATTCGTGCTACCGAGCATGACCGACATCGGTCAGCTATGTCTGGTCATTGGCGTCTTCGCGGCCGTGTTCGCATGGATCTCGACGAGTACCGATCGTCTCGCCTACGCCGGCTTGCAGATGGCTTTCGCATTCTTTCTTGGCGTACTGCACGACTACGCGCCGTCTACGGAACTGGTGGAGCTGCGCGACCGCGTTGCGGGCATCATCCTGGGCAACATCATCATCTCGCTGGTCTTTACCAGCCTGTGGCCAAGCTCCACCCGGGACGCGATTCGCAGCGCCTTGTCGCGCGCAATGCGGGCGATAGGCCACGTAATTCAAAACCCCATCGCCGCACCGACCGATGCGCGACTGCAGGCGGCGATGAGCTTGGTGAATGCGCGTCGCCTCCTGTCATTGGCCATCTTCGAATCCCCTGTCCTGCCCGCCCAACTTGCGGCGCGAGAACCCGAAGTGGCCGTGCTGGCGAACACGCGGCGATTGGCGGCAGCGGCACTCGTCGTTTCATCGGTGCAGCCCCCCTCGGGCGCGACCCACGACGAAGGGACTGGCGAGGCTTTGGCCTGGCTGGACGCCGCCGCCACACGCATCGAACAGGGTGAACCGCTTCCCTCTGCACCCCGTAGGCATCCTGCGTTGGCCCACACCTCGCCCGAGAGCGCACTACACGAAGCGCGCAACCTCCTGCAAACGGAAATCGAACATGCAGCCGCGAATGCCGTCTAAACGCCTGATTGGCTGCTGCCTCTATTTGACGATGATGTCGGCGTTGTCACTGGTAGTGCCCGCCGCCCACGCGTTGCAGGTCGCACCCGAGTCGCCGGACAGGCCCTGGGTGATCCCCGCGCAGCCAGCGATGACACGATTGCCCGGCGATGACAACTTTGCAGCCCAATCGCCTGGAAATCCATCGATCGAACACGACCGGCAGTACGATCTCGCCGCGCTGATCGACCTGGCCCAACGCACCAATCCCGAAACGCGCGAAGCCTGGGAGCAGGCACGCCAGGCCGCCCTGGCCGTGGGCCTGGTGGAAAGCACTTACGCACCGCAGCTTTCGGTACAAGTCATTGGTGGCTTCCAGCGCACGCCCTTGCCCATACCCACGACGCTGATGCCCAGGGGTTACTTCATCTCCGATACGCGTGAACTGATTCCCACGTTGGCAGTGAAGTGGTTGCTCTTTGATTTTGGGAAGCGCGCGGGGCAAAAGGAGGCGGCGCGAGCCAATTCGTTTGTCGCCAACGTCGCGTTTACCGGGGTACATCAGAAACTGATTTTCGATGTCACTCGCGCCTATTTCGCCCTCAGTGCAGCCAAAGGACGCCTCCGCGCCGCCCAGCAGGCGGTGGACACGGCCAAGGTGGTGCAGGATGCAACGACGGCCAAGCGCAGGAATGGTGTAGCGACGGTTGTGGCGACAGCACAATCGGACTACCAGGTCGCCCAGGCCAAGGTGAGTCTAGCCAAGGCCAATGGCGATGCACGCAGCGCCTATACCAACTTGATGGCCATCATGGGACTGCCCGCAGGCACAACGCTGGGCGTAGCGACGGATTCCGACCAGATGCTGCCGCCAACGCCTGTCGAGACGGTGGACGCCTACGTGAAACAGGCGCTAAGCAATCGTCCCGATGTCATTGCCGCCCTGGGCAAGATCCATGTCGCCGAGGGCCAGATCAAGAGTGCGCGGGCGGCTTACTACCCCACGATCAGCGTCGAGGCGCAGCTCTATCAGAATGTCGGTTCACTAAGCACCAATGGCAGCCCCTACTACAATATCAATCGACCTGGCGGAGCGATTTTTTTCGCGCTCAACCTCCCGCTGTTCGATGGTGGCGCACGTGCATCGCGAGTGTCGATCGCTCGGTCTCAGGAAGCCGAGGCCCAGAGCAAACTGGATCAAGTCCGCGACACGGCAACCCAACAGGTCGTGCAGGCTTACGACGATCTGCAGACCACCCAGGAACAGTACGCGGCGGCCGTAGTCCTGCAGAAAACCGCCCACGTCTCCTACGACGCAGCGCTTCAGGCGTTCAAGCAAGGCGTGGGCACGTACACAGATCTGGCAAGCGGCCAGACCGCCCTGGCTCAGGCCGATGCAGCGCTCGAGGACGCTCACGCCAGTGTCTACACGGCGTCTGCTGCGCTCGCCCTGGCGACCGGGGCCATTCGTTCGAATCCCTGATCGTCAAGCGAGCATACGGGCCTACTTGGGTCGGAAGATGGTGAAGAAAAAATGGCACAGGCATGGTTAGTAGAGCAAACTGCCATGGCTACGGCGTCTTTCGATCGTAGTAGGTTGAGTCACTCACCACCAAGTGATCCTTGACCGTGTAAACCGACATGATTCGGACGTTGATGGGTTTGTTTTCCGCACTTTTCAGATGGCCGGACAGGACGAACTGAACGTAGACATGGTTCGCCGTACTTTCGATGGTGACGATGCTGTCTTTGGCGTCAGGTATGGCGTCGAAAATCCAACGGTAGGTATCGGCAATCTTTGAGTTGCCAAGAAGCTCAGGGTAGTCTGGGCTGCGCAGGATGGCATTGCTGGCATAGAGGGTTTCGATAGCAGCGGCATCGTGTCGATTGAATGCCGCAAATTTCAATTCGACCGTCCTGATTGGCTCAACTTCCGATGTGCTTGGGGCTGAAGCAACCGGATTTGCGGCTGCTAGTAATGGCGACCTGGTTACGCCACATGCAAGGCAGGCAAGAAAAAGCATCGTGACTATTCTCATAAGCATGAGTTCTCGGTTCGCGCGGTAGTAGGATGAGCGCCATGAAGGGTTCGCATCGCTGAACAACGTAATCCTTGCGCCCCGGCGGAGCCACCTTCTTATTCCATCGCGAATCACACGAAGATGATTGGAAAAAGCCGACATCTGAATACGCGACAGGATGCCCCCGGCAGCCTGCTTGATCGGGGTGCATTTGGACAGGGCTGTGGTGTATTGCACCATTCGCCTTCGCCGGGTACTTACCAGCACAGGCGCCATGCGCCACCGGATGAACTGGCCGGCTGGGTCGAACATTTCTGGCTGGAAAAGTGGAATCTTCGGGGTTGCTCGCCGCAGACGAGGGTCGTGCTTCCGCATCCAAACGTACATCTCGTTTTTGCACCCGGCCGTTCGAAGGTCTACGGCGTGCAGTTGCGTCGCTTTGCGCGTGAATTGAAAGATCAGGACAGCATACTTGGCATCAAATTTCGGGCCGGCGCATTCTATCCTTTCTTCGGCAAGCCGATCAGTACGATCGCCAATTCGTCTGTGCTCGCAGAACACGTTTTCCCCGATGCGGTATCGGCTGAGCAACGCGTACTGACATGCAACGATGATCACGCCATGGTGGAGGCTGCCGCCAATTTCCTGATCGCCCACTTGCCCGCACGTGACCCTAACGTGGGAGTCGCATGCCGTATCGTTGAGGCCATAGCGAACGATGGCGCGATTACACGCGTGGAGCATCTCGTCGCCCGTTTTGGTCTGCCAGAGCGCAAACTCCAGCGACTATTCCATCGATATATAGGCGCAAGCCCGCGCTGGGTCATCAAGCGCTATCGCGTGTATGACGTACTCACTCAACTCACGGCAGGCGAGCCCGTAGCGGGTGCGACACTCGCACAGAACATGGGTTACTTCGATCAGGCGCACTTGTACAACGACTTCCGAAAAATGATCGGTTGCTCTCCTGGCGAATATCTAGACTCAAAGTAGTGCATGGTTGCGGTAATACATGTGCGTCCGGATTCGGTCGAAGCGTGGGCTGGTTCACGGACTGGGCTGCAGGATGTCGTCGAGCAAGTCCGGTGTTCCTGGCACCCGTTCCAGATGTGGATAGCGCAAACCACCTTTCCACGTCAGCGAAAGCGAGTGCTCCGTCTGACCTCGTGCGACCCGCAATTCGATCGGACGATCGGCGCGCGACGCCGAAATAGCTGACTTGATCACGGATGCCTGATAGGGCTGGCCGTCGACCGAGAGGACCTTCGCGCCGACGACCAAGCCTGCGCGCCAAGCTGCGCTGCCCCAGACGACGCTTGTCACCTCGCCGTCCTTGTTCAGATCGACGCCCACC
>DASXND010000278.1:0-10411 GCA_036495265.1 Dyella sp. | reverse complement strand
GCCCTCGGGCACCTGGTAGACACCCTGCACTTCATAGGAGAAGCCCGGGAAGCGATTGCAGCTTTCCTCGAAGGCCAGGAAATAGTCGATCATCGGTTTGGCGCGCTCGTCGTAGCGCTCGCCTGGCACGATGATGCCAATGCCTGGTGGATAGATCAGTGCCAGGGTTGCCGCGACCCTTCCCTGCACCTCGTCCATGGCTACGAAGTCGACATGACCGCCAACGAGCGCCTCGTTGGCGTCGCGTGCCGACATGGCCTGCTCCGGGAACGACTCGTGACGAAAACTCAGTCGCTGCAGCTCCTTCACGTTCCTTGAGGCGTAGAAGTCATGCATTTCCTGGGCGAGCTGGCGCACCGTATAGCCCTGGTAGCGCTCCCGATACTTGCGGCTTACTTTCGGCAGCACGTCATCGAGCAGGTCGTCCGCATCGTAGTGATCCCTGAAGCGCTCCAGCGCCGCCAGCAGCATGGCCATCTTGCCTTCGCCCACCGCAGGGGTCATCAGGAAAAGAATGCTGTTGAGATCATTCTTCTCCGGGATGACGTGGTTCTCGCGCAGGTAATTGGCAAGAATCGTGGCCGGTATGCCGGTGCTCGCATAGGTGCCGGTCCTGGGATCGACGCCGGGCGTTGTCAGCATCAGCTTGGTCGGATCCACCATCGCCACATCCTGGCCAAGGTGGCTGTAGCCATGCCACTTCTCGCTCGGGTCGAGCTGCCAGTACTGCTGTTCGCTGGCGAGCACGTCGGTGGGTACGTCCTCCCACTTTATGCGCTCGCCCTGGTACTTCACCGTGTCGGGCACAAAGGGATTGAGGAAGCCGGCAAAGCGCTTGCGTATCGCCTTCCTCGCCTCGATGCCCAGCTTCACCATGTCGTCCCACAGCACGCGTCCGGCCTTGTCGGCATGCATCTGCGCGTTGACATCGAGACTCGAGAACAACGGATAGAAAGGTGAAGTCGAGGCCTGCAGCATGAACATCTCGTTGAACCGCTTATGGTTCAGGCGGAAACGTTGCTGCCGGATGTGGGTGTCTCTTATGTGAATTTGCGAGGCCTGGGAGAAGCCTGCCAGTTGTTTATGCGTCGACTGGGTGGCAATGATCCCTGGATCCTTGTCGGTCAGGGACAGGCTCATGCCGAAGTGGTCCTTCATCAAGGGATGGAACGCGCCAAAGCCCGCCCACGCCTCATCGAAATGGATGTACTCGCACAGGTGCCCGATCTTCTCCAGCACCTTCTTTGCGTTGTACACGGTGCCGTCATACGTGCATTGCTCGATGATGGCCACGCGGATTGGGCGCTCGCGCTTCCAGGCATCGGTATCCTTGAGGCGCGGGTGGCGTTTGAGCTTGTCGCGAATCGCGCCCTCGTCGAAGGCCGACCAGTCGATCGGGCCCACCATGCCGAAGCCGTTGCGATCGGTCTCGAGGTAGATCGGTATGGCGCCCGCGAAGACCAGTGCGCCGTGATGATTGGACTTGTGGTTGTTGCGGTCGAACAAAACGATATCCCTGCTGGTGAGCAGGGCAGTGTTGACCACCTTGTTGGACGCCGATGTTCCATTCAGCACGAAGTAGGTTCGGTCAGCCTGGAACACGCGTGCCGCCGCCTGCTGCGCCGCCAGTGCGGGCCCTTCGTGGATCAGCAGGTCGCCCAGCGACACCATCGCGTTGCAGATGTCGTCGCGGAAGACGTTCTCGCCCATATGTTCGTAAAAGAGACGGCCTACGGGATGGCGCATGAACATTTGTCCGCCCTGGTGTCCCGGGCACGCCCAGGTGCGATTGGCGTCGAAGTCGTATTGCATGAGCGTGCCGAAGAAGGGCGTCAGCAGGCTCGACACGTACTGCTCCATCGAGGCCACCAGGCGCTTCTCATAGAAGTCCCGGCTCTCCAGATCGGCGATGACGATGCCGTCGAGCGATTTCAGGAAGGGGTCGTGAAAGGTCTCATCATGGCGCTCGCTGATCATGAAGATGGGCATGCGCAAGCCACGCTCGTCGCGTGCCGCGATGGCTGCTGGCGTAAGCTCACGCGACACCACGATGGCGCCCAGGTCGGCGCCGGAGCGGATGGCCTCGGCGATACCCGAGGCGGGCACGACGACGGTCCTGATATGCAGATCCTGCTCGATGACGCTGCTGACTTCTTCGCTCCGCTCGCCTGCAACGAGGACGCGGAAATAATGGATGAAGGGGATACTCATCGTGACCACTCCCTTTGGAACGGCTGCGCGGACTGATGTTCGCCGGCGGCGACCCGAGTCCCCTTGAGAACCCCGAGTGGTGTCCTACCTCGGGCGGCGCCGGGAGCATGCGCGCGATGACGTGAATCGGTCGCGAAGAGGCTTGCCGCATCAAGAGGCTGAGCATGCGCACCACGGGATGGCCATCTCGTACGCGGCGAAGGCGCCTATGAAGCCCGGAATGAAGGGCACCGCTGCCAGGAATAGACGGCCGTCGCCATGCTTAGCCTTGGTCGTGGAGGCCTAAGACACGGCACCCGCCGCACCGTATTCGGTATCGGGCCTGTCGTGGTTAGATGCCGTTGCTCACGCCTGCCGCTCCACCCACTGGGCACGCCAAGCAGGGGCGTCGAAAGGATCGGCGAAGTATTGAGTCTCGTGCGACACCTTTCCATCGCGAAATTCCATGATGCTCACGGTGTAGGCGCGTTTGCCTTCGTAGGTAATCACATACTCGGTGACCCAGAGATCGACCTCGCCGACAATACGCCGGACCACAAACCCCGATGGACGGCCTGGGTGATGGCTACGAAGCGCTTGCAGGTTACGCCGGCCGTGGATGACCTCGCCTGACTGTGGGTACTCGCACACGGCATCGTCGTGATAGATGTCATGCTCGGCAACCAGGTCGCCGGCAGCGGATGCAGCCCAATGTCGATCAATGGCTATCCGAATCTGCTGTGCTTCCATCATCGGCCTCCGTTCGAGTTCGCATGCTTGCAACACTAAGGCTTGGCGGGCATCCGACGCCCGGCTTGAGCGGCGCACCGTGCGCGCAAGCGCTTGGATGGATAGTTAGGTTGCACCCGGCCAAGCTGGGAGACAAGTGACGTCTCCCCGATTTTGAGTAGCGACGCCTATGCACGCGCCCGAAACGCACCAGGCCTTGGGCGCGCTCCATCCGCTCGGGCGTATAGGCGAGACGAGCGATATCGCCAACGCTATCCTGTTTCTTGATACGGCAGCGTTCATCACGGGAGAAGTCCTGCACGTCGACAGCGGTCAGAGTGCGGGTCGCTAAGCCATGGATTCGCTTTCCGTCGGTGGTACCGATGCGAGCAGCGCGGTGTTTTCCGTTTGATACACCGCGCTTTCGCTTCCTGCCATGAGCATTGAACGTCCGACGAATTCAGCGGCCTTGCCATTGCGACGCCGCTTCGTTCGCGAAGTCGCGATAGGAGCGCGGCGGACGACCAAGCAGGCGTGTCATGCGTTCGACGTCGTCCGACGCGGCAATGGCGCCGTCTGATTGATAGCGGCCGAACATCATGCGAAGGTCGCGCGCATGCCATGCGGGCATCATGGTCTTCATACGCTTCTCCAGCGAAACAAGATCGTTGCCGCCGTAACGGATCTGGCGTCCCAGCGCCTCGCTCCAGATCCGGGCCATGTCGCCGCCGGTCAATGGATCGGGGCCGACCAAGGCATAGGTCGCTCGTGGCAAGGGCGCGGGTGCACGCTCCCGGCGCAGCAGCTCCAGGGCGGCGGCCTCGCCAATGTCCCGAATGTCCACCATCGAAATGCCCGTGTCGCCAATCGGCACGCCATAGACCTCTGCATTCAGTAGCGGATCTTTCTGGCGAAGGTCGTTCTGAATGAAATAGGCGGGACGGAGCACAGTCGCGGGCAGGTCGAGCGCATCGATCATCCGTTCTGCCGTGTATTTTCCCGCGAAGTGGGGAACGTCGACGTAAGCCTCGCCTTTGAACACGGAGAGATAGACGATGCCCTTGACGCCGGCCTCGCGAGCGACGGTCAGTGCCTGGATCGCTTGGGTCAGCTCGTCGGCCACGTTCGGTATCAGCAGGAAAAGCGTGCTGACTCCTTCCAGTGCCGCGTGCAACGAATCGACGTCGGCGAGATCACCGGCCACGGGGACGACGCCGCGGGGGAGCTGAGCCCTGCCGGGTGCGCGGGTGAGCGCACGGATCTCGGCTTCCGATCCACTCAGGTGGTTCAGCACCTGGGAGCCGATCGTGCCGGTACTACCGGTTACCAAAATGGACATGTGAATCTCCTCGTCGTGTGACGTGAACAGTTGGGGTAGGCACACGCTAAGTGGTTTCAATTATGGCGAGAAGATGCCAATAATTGGACAGGCCGTCTCATATTTGGAACATCGTTATGGATCTGCAGGCGCTCACCGATTTCGCCCTGGTGGCTACCCATGGTGGCTTTGGCCGAGCCAGCCGGATTTCGGGCAGATCCAAAGCCACGCTGTCGCGACGCGTGGCGGAACTGGAGCAAACCCTGGGGGTTCGCTTGATCGAACGTGGCACCCAGAGCTTGCGCCTGACGGACGAGGGGCGCGTGCTGCACGAGCGCACGCAAGGGCCGCTTTCGGAAATCGTCGAAGCGGAGGAAGCCGTGACGCTTGGGGCATCGATTCCGCGGGGCCGGCTGCGGGTGAGCGCACCCCTGGTACTGGCGCATGTCGCACTCGGTCGGGTGAGCGCGCGCTTTGCCCTGGCGTATCCTGAAGTGCAGCTCGAAGTCGTGGCCGACGACCGGTACGTCGATCCGGTCGAAGATGGCTTCGATCTAGTCATCCGCGTCGACCCTTCTCGCGACGAACGACTCGTTGGTCGGCGCATCCTGGATGATCAGCGCTTGGTGGTTGCGCACACGGACCTTGTCATACCTTCCACTTCGACCGACGAGACGCTGGTGTCTGAGGTGAGCGCTGTCTTGTTCAACCGGGCCGCGCCCGATGTTGTCTGGCGATTTCGCGACAACCATGGGGCGAACGTTGCATTGAAGCCGGTATCGTCCTTGCGCCTATCCTCGCTTCAGATGGTGCGCGATGCGGTCTTGGCCGGCGCGGGAGCAGCGCTGCTGCCCAAACTGTTGGTCGAAGAGGACATCAAGAGCGGTCGTCTGGCGCATTGGGGGACGGATATCAGCCCGCCCGTGGAAATCTGGGCACTCCGAAATTCGCGTCACCTGGTGGGGGCCAAGGTGCGGGCGTTCCTCGATGTGCTTGAGGAGGCGTTTCCCAATCGGACGTTTGTTTCGCCGATATGAGGCAACACTGACTTTCACCGTTTGCGTCGCCTCTGATGCCGATGCTTGCACAACCGGTACTTACATGGATGTCGTGCCCACACTGTGGGCATGACATCAAAATGCGTGCAGGTTAGGAAACCAAAGAGTGTGTCAGTGAGAAGCTCGGGGCGTCCACTATCGCCCCAGGCGGACATGTCCTTCGAGTTGGCTGGGCTCGCGCGCGGGAGGCCAACGCCGCACGCGTCAGCACCGTCAAACCTGCGCGAGACCGCCGTCCACAAACAGCTCGGCGCCCGCCACGAAGCTACTGTCATTGGAGGCAAGGAACAGGACGCTGCGGGCAACTTCCGCGGAATCGGCCATGCGGCCCAGCGGAATGATGCGTGCGAGCTGATCGTGCGCACGGCTGATCTGAGCGGACGTATATCCGCTCGCTTCGAGCACGTTCGTGTGTGTGGGTCCTGGGCTCACCACGTTGACGCGGATACCCCTCTGCTTGAGATCTTCTGTCCACGAACGGGCAAGCGAGCGCAGGGCGGCTTTCGATGCGCCATAGAGGCTGCTGTCAGGGAAGCCTTTCGATCCGCTGATGGAGCCGCACAGCACGATGGTCCCACCCGGTGCCATGAGCGGAAGGGCGAGTTGGACGGTAAACACCACACCCTTGACGTTGGTATCGAACTGGCGGTGGTACTGCTCCTCCGAAAGTTCGCCCAGGGCGCCTCTCTCAACGAAGCCCGCGTTGGCGAACACTGCGTCGATGTGGCCATGCCCGGTCTTCACGGTGTCGTAGAGACGTTTGAGGTCAGCGGTCACCGAGACGTCTGCCTGCACGGCCGTGACGTTGTGGCCGATCTCCTGTGCGGCGAGCTCCAGTTCGCGCTGCCGCCGTCCGGTGATGTAGACGTGTGCACCTTCGGCGACGAACTGCTTGGCCGCGGCGAGGCCAATGCCGGAGCTGCCACCCGTGACGACAACGATCTTGTCTTGAAAACGGTTCATGTCGTGATCCTTAGTTGACTATTCAGTCAATAATTGAGCAAATAAAAATGCCTGGTCCGTCAGTTGGACAGGCTCCTCAGCGTGTAGGCAACGATGTTGCGGGACGTGGCGGGTGCGGCCCCTCCACGTGCAGCGACCTTCAAGGCGGTCAGCGCGGCGGCCACGAACTGGGCCGCCGCCTTGGGCTCGATCGTCTTGTCGATTTCGCCCTTGCCCCGAGCTTCGTTGATCCATCGCGCCAGCGATTGTTCGAGCAATTTGCCGCTTTGGCGGGTGATGCTAAGTACGTCCTCGTCGGACGTGCCGAACTCGCAAATGGCGTTGACACCCATGCAAGCCGCCGCTTCGGGGCGGCCATGGTGGCGCACGAAATGGATCAGTATGGCTTCGATGGCCTTCATCGGCGACGAGGCACCACGACCGACGTCAAGCAGCTCCGTCACGCTCTGCGTGTTGTAGCGCCGCAACGCCGCGAGATAGAGCGACCGCTTGTCGCCGAACGCGCCGTAGAGGCTCTGGCGCCCAATGCCCATGGCGGAAACGAGATCCTCAGTCGACGTGCCTTCGTAACCTTTCTCGCGAAAGACCCCAATGGCGATGTCGAGAACCTGGTCCTCGTTGAAGTTGCGTGGTCGAGCCATGGATGCATCCTGCCAGTTATGGAACAAGTAGTCAATAATTAGACTGGCCACGATGACAGTGGAATGTTTAAAAGCGCCGCGCTTCTTACCGATGATCTAGACGCGGCGGCTAGGCTGGTCGTTCAGAGCCCGAGATCGACTGGTTCAGGAACGCCCTGGCGCGCCGCAGGGAAGAGGGCGTGAACGCCGTGATTGGCGCGTTGCGCGAGTGGTTCACGCAAGACACATTCCGCGGCTGCGCTTTTATCAACACGGTCGTGGAGTTGGGCACCAGCGTGCCGACCTTCGAGCAGACCTCGCGGGAGCACAAGCAGGAGATGGCCGAGGCTATCCGCGCCTTGCTGCCACGCGGGGCAGCCAACGAGCTGGAAGCATCGGCCATCGCGCTCGCCGTGGATGGTGCCTGCGTTCGCGCCCAGTACACACACAGCGCTGATGAAGCGTTGGAGCCACTGACCTTTCTGCTGCGAGCGTTGCAGGCCTCACACGAGGCCGAACAGCAAACCGGGCGTAGTTAAGACACGCGACACCGGGGATAGAGGCGTCCAAGTGTCATGTAACTTCCCCCGGTGTCTTTTTCCGATCCCGTTTCCGTCGATCGGGCAGCTAGTGCAAATATCGCAAGAGGGCTTGGATCAATCGAGCCCAATCCAGCGGTGCATCTCGGCCATCGCCAGGGCCAGTTTCGGACCACGTCGGAATACTCGCTCACGCCTCTCACGCTCAGCCCGGATGGCCACCCAGGCGTCAAGGTAGGCTGCCAGTACATCGGCGTCGCACTCGTAGCGCGCCAGGGCCTCGGGTGTTGCCGATCGCAGCGCCACGGCGCCGTTGTAGCCTCCAAAGCCCTGAGTGGCGCAGATCGCGCCGCCGTTGGCATTGCCCGGTGACGGCTCCGCCTGCAGCAGGAAATGGCCAGCGACGTCGGCCAGGTCCGGGTCGAGCCGACGTAACGTCGGCACGCCGGGGGCTTGGCGACCGAGCACGAACTGCAGGGCCTGCGATAGCGCCTTCAGGCCCGTTTCGCCCATCGTATGACCATCGCCGACGGCCTTTGGCGTACCGACGAAAACCTTGGGCAGTTCGCCCTCAAACCCCTGTCGCTGCGCGGCGCCACGCAAGCCCGCCAACGCGGTGCCGAGGTCGGTCTTGGAGTTGGTGCGTGTGCCCGTGGCGTGCGCTGCCAGGTACTGAAATTCGCTCACGCCGTAGCCGTGACCCTGGTAGGCCATGTCGAGCGCTTGCACGAGGGCGTTCTCGCCTCCGAAACCGACGCCGGCAAAATGCGCCTTGCCGCCGGCTTCCGCACTCTGGCCCCAGCCAACGATGATCGACGTGATGTCCAGCTGATTGCGCAAGGCGAACTCAAGCGTGGTAACCAAGAGTCCCGAGCCGCCATGACCGACCACGGTGCCGTCGGCGTCCACGTCGAACGGAGCGAGCGAGTCGTGCACGCTCCGATTCATGCCGTCGATATGGGCCGCATTCTTGGCGGCGAGCTTCTCGCCGGTCATCAGCGCGCCGCCGCCGAAGGCCTCGAGAATGCCGTAGCTCGGTTGGAGAGCAGCGTCTGCGGCGGTGAGCAACACGATCTGCGGCTTCTGGAAGCCGGGATAATCAAACAGCAGTTGGGGGGCGATATCCGCCAGGGCGACGAGGCTGGAAGCGCAGGCGCCGACGACCGTCATGGGCGTCTGCGGCACACGCATGAAACCGACATCGTCCGATTTAAGCGATTCGCGCAACGCCGGATTCTTCAGCACGCGGCTGATGCTGTACGACGGCGCCAGCATGGTCGACACCAGCGCCGGGCCGTGGGAGCCCAACGAATGCGACAGGCGCACGGCGAAGGTGTCCTTGGGCAAACCTCCCTCGGGCAGCGGCGCATCCGGCCGCAGCCAGTGGCCAAGTGCTTCCATGCCACCAAAGGCGGTAGCCGAGACGACGCGGAAGCCGAACGGGTTGGGCACGAGTTCGGAGAGGGGACGCGGCAGTCCTGCCAGAGCACCGAGAGCGCCATAAGCAAAGAGCTGGGACTGCAACGACGGGCTGAGCAGCGGGTCGTCCTGGAAGAGTCCGTGCATATCTTTGAGACCCGAGCCACGGATATCGTCAAAGCGCAGCCCAGCCAGCCTGCGCAGGCCCACGGTTTCCAGATCGTGCGGAAGAGGTGCTGCGATGTCGGTAACCACACGCGGGGCAAGCGTTCGCACGCCCGGCACGTGGCGGATGCCGAGGTTTGCGCGCAGGGAATCGCCATGCAGGCGCTTGAGGTCTTCCAGCGTGGCTCGCTCGCCCGCATGCTCGCCCGTGGCCCAGCGCATGCCGTGCACGGCGCTTTCAGCGGTTGGGTCGATTTCAACCAGGCCTGCGTCAAACGCCGCCAGTGGTAGGAATTCCTCGGACCGGGCCACCAGGGCCTGGTAGGTTTCGGTGGAGCCCACTGCCGACATCGTGCAGGCCGTGCCGACAGTGACGAGAACTTGATCGCTTCGCAACATGTTTGGTGGGTATTGTTCTGGGTCAAAGCTTAAGTATAAACGCACTGCCGCGACCGCCGGTGCAGCTGGCGAGCCGGCGCTCCAAGACCGATCCAGTGATGGCGTGGACCAGGTGCTTGCGCCGAGTGGGCATGACACCAAAGTCTGTCCGGGCCGGATTACCAGAGTTTGTGCCGCAGAAGCACGTCATCTAGGTACTTTGCTGACGGCTAAATACCAAAGATTGTACATTGGCTTTTAGATCAGGCGCTTAGCTCGAAGGCTCGGCCGACGACAGGCGAACTTTGACGAGTAAAGTGTGTACTGCATTGGGGCTCGTCAGCTCTTCTGGCGGTCCGCAGAACGCTCCATGGGGCTAGCAGAAGCGCCTAGCCTTGGCATTTCGCCACCTGCACCGTTGTCGTTACGCTGAGGTCGAGGAGACCACCATGCCCGACGCACCGATAGATGACGTACAAATCATCAACGAGGCCTATCAGGATCAACTCAAGAAACTATTCGGTGTCCTGTACGACAGCATCGCCGTTCAAGGTCTCGACGCCAAAGTCGCTGCGCAGAAATTCGCCGCCCAAGTAGTGCAGCTGCAAGCCGTCAAGCAGGCCGCCTCAGATGCGTTGCCTAAGTCTGCTTCCCTTGCACCGATGGCAAAGATCAAAAAGAGTGCGGCCAAGCGGACTCGACCCTAGCAGTCGCGGAAGTGCTCTCCGGCCTCGAAGATGGCCTGTACAGAATCGCCTTGCGGCTGGGCTGGCCTTATCGACTAGCGAAGAACAGATATTTCGATGCCGCCGCTTAAGGCGGCTTCAAGGGGCAGCTCAGTTCTGGATGACGAGCAGCCATGGAGGGGCGGGGCTTTCGAAAAGGGCGCTCTCCTAGGCATGCGGGCCATAACCGCCTGGGAGTGAGTGAATCTCAGCCACCGAGTCGGGTGCCGTCAGGTTAGTTGTCCAGCTTGATCACGCGCCGCCCAAAACGTCGTGCGTCGATCGAATATGCCCCGGGCCCGAGAAT
>DASXND010000277.1:0-5516 GCA_036495265.1 Dyella sp. | reverse complement strand
TTTGGCTTCACCATCCTGGTGCTGTTCGACACCGTGGTGCAGTTGAGCTTCAAGTACGCCGGCAACCACGCGTTTCCGCCCGAGGCCAACTGGGCCTGGATCGTGCGCGTGTTTGGCCATCCGTGGATCTACTTCGCGGTGGTTGGCTACGTGGGCAACTTCTTCACCTGGATGACCCTGCTCAAGCACGCACCGATCGGGCCCGCGTTTGCGGTCACCCATCTGGAAGTGGTCAGCGTGATGATTTTCTCGGCGTGGCTGTTCCAGGAGCCGCTGACCTGGTCGCGCGTGCTCGGCGCAGCGGTGATCGTGGCCGGCATCCTCTGCCTCGCCTTTGCCGAAAGCGGCGCGCATCCGGAACACGATGCGCCCACCGAGGCCAAGGGTGCGCTCGGCGTCGCGGCCGGCGACTGAGATGCCACGCGAGCTGCCGCCCACCGCTGGACTGCCGCTTCAATTCACCGACCTGCTTCCCGGCCGCGCGCCGTTTGCCGAGCGCGTAGCGCACTGGCTGGGTGTCGAGCAACTTCAACTGGAATGCTCGGGCACGGCCGCGATGGTGGTGGCACTTCGCGCCATGCATCGCCTGCGCCCCCAGCGCGACGAAGTGGTGGTGCCGGCCTGGACCTGCCCCCTGGTGGCCCTGGCGATCCATCGCGCAGGACTCAAGCCGCGCCTGTGCGATCTGGCACCGAATCATTTCGACATGGATGGCGCTCAGCTCGCCGCGCTTACCAGCAAACAGACGCTGGCCATCGTGCCCACCCACCTGGCCGGCCGCGTCGCTGATGTAAACGCAGCGCTCGACGTCGCTCATCAGACCGGCGCCTACGTGCTCGAGGATGCCGCGCAGGCCTTGGGTGCCACGCAAGATGGCCGCAGTGTCGGTCTATTGGGCGACGCCGGTTTCTTCAGCCTCGCCGTCGGCAAGGGACTCACCTTGTTCGAAGGCGGCCTGCTGTTGGCGCGCGATACGGTCATGCGCGATGCCTTGGCCGCCAGCCACCGAACGACCATCCGGCCCGACGCGGGCATGGACTGGCAGCGGGCGCTGGAACTGATCGGCTACACACTCGCCTATCGCCCCTCGCTGCTGCCAATCGCCTATGGTCGCCCGCTGCGCAAAGCGCTTGCAGCCGGCGATCCAGTCGCCGCTGTGGGTGACGATTTCGGTCCCGAGATTCCACTGCACACCGTAAGCCGCTGGCGCCAGGCGGTAGGCACACGCGCGTTGCGGCGGCTGCCCGACTTTCTCGACACCACGCGGACCCAGGCGCTAAGGCGCGTTGCGCGCTTACGACAAATCCCCGGCATTACCGTTTTCGACGACGCGCCGGGGCAGCGTGGCGTGTGGCCATTCTTGCTGCTCACCCTGCCCAGCGAGGCCATCCGCGATGACGCGCTGCGCACGCTATGGACCGCCGGCCTCGGCGTGAGCCGCCTGTTTATCCATGCCCTGCCCGACTACGCCTATCTGCGCGCCATCGTTCCGGATACGCCACTACCCAGGGCCCGCGACTTCGCCGCCCGTTCGCTCACCATCAGCAACAGTCCGTGGCTGGACGACACCGCGTTCGACGCGATTTGCGCCGAGCTGGAACGCGCCGTGCGCCGCCGCTAGCACGCTATAGCGACGTTTCAGCCCGAGTCGCGGCAGCGTGCTCCTGCTTGGGTCCGCCAGCAAGAAAGAGCAGCGCGCCCACGGCAAGCCCCAGGCACGGCCCCACCAGGGACATGCCATGCCCGTGCGGAATGGTGACGCCCAGCGCCATCATGGCGTTCCACGAGGCGTGGAAAAAGATACACAGAAGAATGCTACGCGTGCGGCTGTACAACCAGCCAAGGATGAGCGCGTTACCCATGATGCCGAGCAGGAACAGGGCGAAGTTGCCGCCAAACTGGGCGACGCCGGGCAAAAAGAACAAGGGCAGATGCCAGATCGCCCAGACCGGCCCGATCAGCAGCGCCGCCCTGCCCTGCCCCATGCTGCGTCCCCACTCTTCCTGGGCGACGCCACGCCAGCCAAATTCCTCCACGCCGCCGCCCACCATCATCATCGGAAATAGCGACAGGAATAGAGTCCAGGGCTTGATCGCCACAGCCGCGATTACCGCAGGCCGTAAGGCGGCTGCGATACCGACAGCAGCCAGTGCCAGCACGATGGGCAGGCCAATCGCCACCGGATACCAGACGATCGGAACGCGCCAGCGCAGCAATCGCTGGTGGAATTCCCGCAGCGGCGCCTGCGCGGACGTCAAACACACCGCCACATAGGCTGCGATGGTCGGCCCCAGGCCACCCAGCACGTAGATCGTCATATAGGGCCACTGGCCGTAACTGGTCACCTGCATACGCGCCAACAGAATGAGCGAGCCCCAGGCCGCCCAGGTCAGCGCAAAGGCGGTGACGAGGAAGATGAGCACGCGGCGACTGATCGAGAAGGTTGCCTGCATGAGACACCACATCCTTGCACGTCGCCGGAAGGAGCCGGCGCTCGGTGGTCTCGCCCCAAGGGATCCGCAGGCGCGACCGGCTCAGTCTTGTCAATGCAAGGTTACGCGCCGCTTTCGGCAATGGCCGCCAACAGGCGCGAGTTGAGCGCGCGCTGCTGCGCCTGCCAGGCATCCAGTTCGCTCTGCGGAATCGGCGACTGCCCGTCCATGCCGCTGAGCAGCCGCTTCCACCATGTGGTGTATTGGTAGGCCGATACCTCGCCATTGATGTCGCTGGCGATGATGCGTCCACGCAGGGCCTCGATGATGGCCATGGCGTGCCGCTCTTCCAGCCGGCCCTGGTCCCAGTTGGTGCGTGCGGTGTCAACGCTGAAGGCGTCCTTGTCGATCGACAGATACGTCGCCTGCGGCGCCTGGCGCAGTTGCTCGAGAAAAGCGCCGGTGAGCGCGTCCGGATCGTCGAAGCGATGGAAGGCGTGCGTGAGCCCCCAACGACGGGCCCAGCCCACATCCACGTCCATGCACCAGTAGCTGAGTTTGCCGGCCTGCAGCGGGCGAAGATAGTTCTCCCAGGCGTGCTTGGCGCCAATATCGCCCGAGGTGATGCCCACCACGTGCACATGCGTCACATACGGCAGCATGGCCACACGGCGTACCCAGGAGCCGCAATGGACACCCCACGGAAAACGCATGTTGTCCGGGTGGTTGTCGAACACCACCAGCTGGAACGGGCCACGCGACCGCTGACGCTGTACCAGCGGCCAGGTGAGGTGGTGATAGTCGCCCGAGCCCATCAACACGGTGCCATAGTCAGCAGGCATCCGCGTATCGAGATGCTCACGCAGGCGCTTGAACGTGCTCAAGGTGCAGCCGAAGCGAATCGCTTCCTGCCAGCCTGACAGCGCCAGCTCGGTAGCCCCAGGGATCGGCCCCACCGAATTGTCGAAGTCCAGAATCAGCGGATCACGCTTGTTCATTGGCGGCCCATTGGCTATCGCTCTCGAAGAACCGTCCCAGTCGCCGCGCCAGCAGGCGCAACAGCGGATTACGCAAGTAAACCGCGTGCCGGGTCAGGGTGAATTGTGCACCCAGATAAGCCTTGATTTGCGGGTCGGTCCAGCCAGCCACGTAGTGGCTCAGACCCTGCTCGCGCGCCCAGGCCAGGTTGTGGAACCAGCTGGTGAAGTACAGGTTCTGTTCCCGCGCCTGCGGATAGGCAAAGCCCACGTACTTGTCGATCAGCTTGCCGTCCACGGCGAAACACAGGTTCCAGCCGATCATCTCGCCCTGATGCCGATAGACGAAGACGACCCCGCCGTTGCCGGCGTCACGCAGCACGGCGGCGAAGAAGGCTCGGCTGAGCTTGTCGAAATGGATCTCGCTCTGCGCATAGACGTTCTCATAGAGCGCGTAGTACGCGTCCACCACCGCGTCATCGGCGAACCGGGCGTCGCCACAGCGGACCTCCTCCACTGCGACGTCATCTCGCTTGCGCAGCTTGCGGCGGATGTCCTTGCGCCGTCCTGAGGACAACCGTGCGAGGTACTCGTCCTCGCTGGCGAAATCGATCGGCACATAGGCCAAGGCCTGGCCTTCCAGCAGCACGAAGCCCGCCGCCTGGCAGGCCTCGGCGAAACGCCCGCACCATGCGCCGCTGGCCGCATCGAACAAGGGCGATGCCTGCGGAATGTCCTTGACGATGAGTAACCGCTGGCCACGCCCCAGCTGGTCTCGCAATGCGGCCGGCAGGCGCCCGGCATCGGCATCGCGAGGGAACAGCGCGTATTCCGATACCGTGGTACCCACGAAGGCCGTGCGCCAGCGCAGCAACCTTCCCCACCAGCGATAGCCGGGCGCGCGCACGATCTTCTGCCGTACATCGGCATCAGCCGTTGTCAGCAGATCGAACGGCGCGACGAAGGCCGGGGTGCCAGCCGCCTCCAGCACGCGAAAATCAATGGGGGGGTGCTCCGCAAACCGGGCAATCAGCGCATCCGGTTCGAGCTGGTTAAGGTACTGCACACGGCTTCCCGCTGGGTTTCAGCGCATAGCATACGATCCCCAGCCCTACACCGGCAGGCTGGGCTCACGATAAGGTTGCTGAAAGGGACCCCGTGCACGATGCCAGCTACCGCTTCGTACGCGCCGAGATTATGGACATTGCCCCGACTGTTCGTCAGTCTTGGAAGGCGGCGGCGAACCGATGCCGCCAAACCTCGGCGCCATGGAATCCAGGAGCGTACACATGAGCAAAGTTCAGCAGGAAACGTTCGACATCATCGCAAAGCAGGCGAAGATCGACATCGAATCGATTACCCCGCAGTCCACCCTGAAGGACCTGGGCATTGCCTCGCTGGACGCCATCGAGGTGATCTTCGATATCGAAGAACACTTCAATATCAATCTGCCCAACGAAGACACCGACCTCGAGAACGGTACGGTCGGTCACCTCGTCGAGGCCATCGAGCGCCAGCTCGCACAGAAGCCGGCCGGCGAATAAGTCATGCGCCGCATCGTTATCACCGGTATGGGCGCGATCTGCGCGCTCGGCCATGACGCGCCTTCCATATGGAAGGCGATGACCGAGGGCCGTTCCGGCATCGGCCCCATCCATCACATCAAGCCCGGTGAGCTGCGCAACGGCGGCATTGCCGCCGAGATCAGCGACTATGATCCGGCGAACTTTTTCGACGAATCACGCCGCTCGATGCTCGATCCCTTCAGCGAATATGCGCTGATCGCGGCGAATGAGGCGATCCGCCAGTCCGGCATCCGTTTCGACGGCGAAGCTGCCGCGCGAACGGCGGTGGTGATCGGTACCGGTGTCGGCGGCGAGACCACGCGCGACGAGATGTATGAGCGCCTTTACGGCGAGCACCAGGGCCGCTTCCACCCACTGAGCATCGTGCGCCTGATGACGAACGCGGCGGCCAGCCAGGTGAGCATGGTGCATGGCATCACCGGACCGTCCTTCGTGGTGGCCACGGCCTGCGCCTCGTCCAACCACGCCTTCGCCCAGGCCGCGATGATGATACGCGCCGGCCTGGTCGACGCTGCCGTCGT
>DASXND010000276.1:0-6328 GCA_036495265.1 Dyella sp. | reverse complement strand
ACAAACTTGAACACGACCCAGGTCACCCAGAGCGGAATGAAGGTGAGCAGGCCTGTAAACAGGTAGCGTTTAAAGCGAAGGCGGGGCATGAGGCAGGTACCGGGGGAGAGGACAGCGCATTGTAGGCGAGTCCCTCATCCGCACATGGGCCACCAGGCAGGCTGCCACCGGGCGCGCCGCCGTGATGCGCTCAGCGTACCTTCGGCTTCAGCCGGACGTAGAGCTGCTTGCGTACCAGCGCAACGACCTCACCGCTGGCGGTTTTCACGGCCACCTCGAACCAGCGCAATACCTTCTCGCCACCGGCCGCAGCGGCGCGCAGCTCGTCCACGGCGGACGGCTCGAGTTTGAAATGCGCATAGACGTCTTCACGGCCAGGCGCCACGAACTCGATGGCACCGGCCTTGTCCCATACGTAGTAGTCGTTGCCCAGCTGGTGCATGGCCAGCAGCATCCAGAATGGATCGGTCATGGCGAACAGGTTGCCGCCGAACTGGGTGCGTACGTAGTTGCGGTTCCATGGACGCAGCCTTAGCACCACGCGGACCTCGGACCAGTCCTCGGCAACGTATTGCACGCCGATACTGTTGAACAGGAAGGGCGGCCACAGGTTCATCAGGCGGCGGAAGGTGGAGGCGCGCATGGGCAGGGCGGGGCAGGGGCAGGGAGCCAACTATAGCTGAAACATACGCAAGCGTATGGCTTGGTGGGTGTTCGCTCATCGGGCCGCAGGAAAACACGGGAATGCCTCGTGCAGCCCCTATCGTCGCCTAATTCCGTGCCTATACTTCGATTCAGCGGCAGCGCGAGGGGCGCCCGCACTGGGGGAAAGATGAAAAAGGGAATCCGGCGCGCAGCCTTCTGCGTGCTCAGTGTCTTGTCGTACCCGTTGTTCGCTGCGGACGTCTCGTTTGAAGATCTCGCGCGCCACCTTCAATACACCGAGGTGAAGATATCGCCCGATGGTCGCCACATCGCCGCCACGACGGTGGTCAAGGACAAGCCTTTGCTGGCGCTGCTCGATCTCGACACCAAGAAGGGTGGCATGGTCACGCCGCGCGAGGGCAATCAGGTCGTCGATTTCTGGTGGGCAAACGACAATCGCGTGATCTACACCGAAGGCACCAAGGTATCCGGTTGGGACCAACCGTTCAGCACCGGCGAGATCTTCGCCATAAATGCCGACGGCTCCAGTCCCAAGTTGCTGTATGGCAATCGCTCGGGCTCCGGATCGTACGCGGAGGTGATCGGTACGCTGCGTGACGATCCTCGTCATGTTTTGATTTCGGGGTCACCCTGGGAGAACGGGGCGGAAGGCTCTTTCAACGACATCTACCTGCTCGACGTCAATGACGGTTCACGTCGTCAACTGGGCAACGCGCCGTTCCGCAACGCCAACTTCATCGCCGACAACCACGGCCAGGTGCGCTTCGCCGTAGGTTATGACAGTCACGCTTTTCCCGTGGTGTATTACCGCGAGGACAATAACAAGCCGTGGACGCTCCTGTATCAGGGCTCGACCGACCGCTCGGTCCCGGTGCCACTGGATTTCAATCGCGACGACAGCAAGGCTTACATGTCGTGCGAAGCCGCGGGCAAGGCGGACGCCCTGTGCGCATGGGATGTTGCCACTCGGAAGATGGGCGAGCCTCTCTGGAGCAGTCCCACCGTTGAGATCAATCGACTCATGTATACGCTCGACGAGAAGGATGTAGTTGGCGTGTACTCCGACCCGGGGGCGCCAACCGCAGAGGCGTTTGTTTCCGGGTCAGATGCGATCAAGGCCATAGGCTCACTGTCGCGTTCGATGCCTGGCGAGAGCATTCGGATCGTGTCGAGTACGCGCGATGGCAGCAAGGCGGTCGTGCTGGCTTATTCGTCCATGGACCCGGGCACGTTCTATCTTTGGGACAACGCCACCGGCAAGGCAACCGCGTTGTTGGAGCGGGCAAGCTGGATCAACCCGAACAAGATGGCTGCCATGCAGCCAGTTGAATTCAAGGCGCGTGACGGGCTTACCATCCATGGCTACCTCAGCATGCCGCCGGGCAAGGAAGAGGCCAAGCATCTCCCACTCGTGATGTTCATCCACGGCGGTCCTTTCGGTATTCGTGACTACTGGACCTATGACCCTTACGTGCAGGTGCTGGCCACGCACGGATATGCCGTGCTTCAGGTGAACTATCGCGGTTCGGGTGGCTACGGCGGTGGCTTCATGCATGCCGGCTATCACGAGTGGGGCGGCAAGATGCAGGACGACGTGACCGACGCGACCCAGTGGGCCATCCAGCAGGGCATCACCACGCCAGGCCACATATGTATTTTCGGTGGCAGCTACGGTGGCTATGCGGCACTGGAAGGTGTCATGAAAGAACCCGATCTCTATCGGTGTGCGATCGGCTATGTCGGTGTGTATGACCTCTCCGAGTTGGTGACGCACAAGGACAACACTACGGCCAAAAACTTCTGGCATGCCCGAGTGGGCACGGATGAGCAGGAGCTGGCGGCGCATTCGCCGGTGAATCAGGTGGAACGTCTCAAGGCCAGCGTCATGCTGATCGTTGGTGGTCAGGACCAGACCGTGCCTCCCATACATGCCAATCGCTTGCGTTCAGCGCTGGACAAGCGTGGCATCGGTTACGAATGGCTGTACAAGCCTAACGAAGGACACGGTTTCTACGACGAGAAGAACACGGCGGAGCTGTACCAGCGCGTGACTCAGTTCCTGGACCGCAACATTGGCGCGGGCGGCTCGACGGCTGCAGGCTCGCCGTGAGGAAAGCGGTCCGGCATCACCCATGCGGTGATGCCGTACCGCAGGTTCACAACACCAGCGACGCCATGCGCCGCCGATACCGCCCCACCAGCTCCGCATCATCCAGCGTGGCAAACGCCGCGAGCAGGCGCTTCTTGGCCTGGCCCTCGTTCCAGTCGCGGGCGCGCTCCAGGATGGCCAGGAATTGATCCAGGCCTGCGGCAGCATCATCTTCCAGCAACAGACGCACGCCGAGCAGGTCGCGCGCGGCCCAGTCGTTGCCGTCGGCTTGTACGCGTTGCTGCAGCTCGGGCAGGGACGGGGCGCCCTTGAGTGCGCGGGCGAGGTCCAGCTGGCTGCGCAGGCGTACGGCACGGCCGTCGGTAGCGAGGTTGGCGGGTAGCGAGGTGAGTTCGGCTTCGGCGGCGTCAGCCTGGCCGGCGCGCATCAGGGCCAGTGCGAGATCCAGCTTCAGTTCGGCGTTGTCCGGCGCAGCGGCAATCGCTTGCTGGATGCGGTTGACGGCCTCTTCCGGCGCTTCCGGGGGCTGCGCCACGGCGTCGTCCGCAACCTCAGCGCCGTCCACCGGTTGCACCTGGTGGCGCGCGAGGAATTCGCGGAGCTGACCGTCCGGCAGGGCACCGGCGAAGCCGTCGAGAATCTGGCCGTCTTTCACCAGCATGACGGTGGGGATGCTGCGGATGCCGAACATGCCAGCCAGCTGCTGGTTCTTGTCCACGTCGACCTTGCCCAGCCGGAACGCGCCGTTGTACTCGGCAGCGAGCTTTTCCAGCATGGGGCCGAGCGTCTTACAGGGCTCGCACCAGCTCGCCCAGAAATCCACCAGTATCGGTGTGGTCAGCGAGGCCTGCAGCACCTCGGCTTCGAAATTGTCCTCGCGCACCTCGAAGGTATGCGCCTGGGCGGTCGTGGCACTCACTGGGAACTCCCGTTGACGGATCGCCCACAGATCAGGGCATCGCCCAGCATATCAAGGGAAGGGAGGCCACCGCTGGCCAGATCGGGGCTCCTGCCCAGGACATAAGGCAGGTGCCACCCTCTAGGCATCGATATTTGCGAAAATGCGCGGATGACCATGCCAGTGCAAGGCATCAAACCCGAAATCGCTCCGCCCACCTTGTGGATCTGCGAGCACTGCGACACGGTTTACCACCGGCGTGAGCTGGCCTGTGGCGAGGTGGCGCGGTGTGCCCGTTGCGATGCCATCCTGGCGCGGCATCACAGCATCGGCGTGCGGGGCATGTCGGCGATGGTGCTAACGGCCATGATCGCGTTCGTGCAGGCCAATATCTGGCCCATTGTCACCCTGGGTCTCAATGGCCAGATGATCAGCACGACCCTGTGGGGCTGTATCGTGATGATGTGGCGTGAGAACGCCCAGGTCGTGGCCGTCATCGTCGCGTGCACCCTGTTTTTCTTTCCCATCGGAAAGATGTTGTTGCTCGGCTGGGTGCTGCTGTTTGCACGCAGGGGAAGGCGCGCACCGGGTTTTCGCCTCGCCATGGTGACCTTGTATCGCATCGGGCCATGGACGATGAGCGAAGTGTTTGTGCTAGGCACCCTGGTGGCTATCGTCAAGGCGAGCATGTACTTCGACGTGATCCCCAACGCGGGCATCTTTGGCTACGGCGTGCTGACGCTGATCATCACGGCGTTCTCCAGCATCGACATGCGTCGGCTGTGGGATCTCACCGAGGAGCGCCCGGCATGAGCGCCTTGCCACGGGCCAGCGAGCTGGGCCTGATCGGTTGCCATGTGTGCGGCCTGGTGTGCCGGGATATCCGGGTGCCCAATGCCGCTTGCCCGCGCTGTGGCTCGGCCCTGCACCGGCGCAAATCGGCCAGCTACACGAGGACCTGGGCCTTGCTGATCGCCGCTTTTCTCTTCTACTTGCCCGCAAACCTGTTGCCGATCACGCGTACCGCGAGCCTGGGCGATGTGGACGACAACACCATACTCACCGGCGTCGTCGAATTGTGGGTCAAGGGCTCGCCTTACCTGGCCGTCATCGTGTTCACCGCCAGTATCGTGGTGCCCATGCTGAAGTTCTTCGCGCTGGGCTTGTTGTTGATCAGTTCGCGCCGCCGCAGCGAGTGGGCGCAGCGCCAGCGCTCGAAGCTGTTCCGCCTGGTGGAGTTCATCGGCTACTGGTCGATGCTTGATGTGTTCGTGGTGGCGCTGCTTACCGCTCTCGTGCAATTTGGTTTTTTCAGCCAGGTGGAACCGTTGCCTGGCGTGGTGTTCTTCGGGCTCACGGTGGTGCTCACCATGTTCGCCTCTATGGCTTTCGACCCGCGTTTGATCTGGGATGGCAGGGAATTCGATGACTGACGAAAACAAGCCGATGTCCGGCGCCGACCTGCCGGAGCCCGTCGTACAGCGGCCGCGCATCAACGCCTCGCTGGTATGGCTGGTGCCCGCACTGGCTGCGCTGGTGGGCCTGTCGCTGGTGATCAACGCCTGGGTCCAGGCCGGTCCGACCATTAACGTCAGCTTCCAGAGCGCGGAGGGCCTGGACCCCGGCAAGACGCCGGTGAAGTTCAAGAGCGTGACGATCGGTCGCGTCACCAAGGTGCGCCTCAGTCAGGACCGCACCCACGTGGTGGCCAAGATCGCGCTGGAAAAGAGCGCGCAGGGCTTTGCTACCGCCGACACGCGTTTTTGGGTCGTGCGCCCGCGCATTGGTTTGGGGGGCGTGTCGGGAATCGATACGCTGCTGTCCGGCGCGTTCATCGGCGCCGACGTGGGCGAGTCGCAGGAGTACAAGGACGATTTCACCGGCCTGGAGTCGCCGCCGCCGGTGACGCATGGCGCCTCGGGCAAGACCTTCGACCTTAAGTCGGACGACCTGGGTTCGCTGGATATCGGCTCGCCGATCTACTACCGCCGCATCCAGGTGGGACGCGTGTCTTCCTATCATCTGGACGAGGACGGCAAGGGCGTGACCATGCAGATTTTCGTGGAGAAGCCGAACGACCAGTTCGTTACCCGCTCGACGCGCTTCTGGAATGCCAGCGGCATCGATGTGTCGCTGGGCGCGGACGGCCTCAAGGTGAATACGCAATCGCTGGCGACCGTGCTGGCTGGTGGCGTGGCGTTCCAGGACCCGGCGGGCCCGCATGACGCGACGGCTGCCGACGAGAATGCCACCTATCGCCTGTTCAATGACCGCGCCACCGCCATGGCACCGCCGGATGGCGAGCCGAAATACATCCGCATGCGCTTCAGCCAGTCGCTGCGTGGGCTGACGGTGGATGCGCCGGTAGAGTTCCTGGGCGTGGCGTTCGGCCGCGTGGTGTCGATCAATCTCGACTTTGACGAAAAGACCCAGACGTTCCCCACCATCGTGGGTGCCGTGGTCTATCCGCAGCGTCTTGGCCGCGCGCATGACAAGCTGGTGGCGCTGGCCAAGTCGCGTGGCGACGACGAGCAGATGTCGCAGATGATGGGGCGCCTGATCGATAAAGGCCTGCGCGCCCAGGCGCGCACCGGCAACCTGTTGACGGGACAGCTTTATATCGCGATGGATTTCCTGCCGAACGCGCCCAAGGT
>DASXND010000275.1:0-10445 GCA_036495265.1 Dyella sp. | reverse complement strand
GATATGCAACCACTCCCTTTCGCCGGAACGGGCTGAGGCTGTGGCGGCAGGCCTCGCCATCATCACCGATGCCTTTCTTCGTCTCATCAAGATGATCATCGCGCCGCTGGTGTTCGCCTCGCTGGTGTCCGCCATTGCGCGCATGGGTGGCGCTTCGGAGATCGGGCGCATCGGGTTCAGGGCAATGGCGTGGTTTATCGGTGCTTCCTTCGTCTCGCTGACGATAGGCCTGGCGATGGCACATTGGCTGCAGCCAGGGCTAGCCCTTCGTTCCATCGTTGCCCATGTGCAAGCCTCGCCCATGGCCGCGAGTGGCGTCGACGCAGCGGGTTTTACCTTCGCGGATTTCATGACTCACCTGATACCGCGTTCGATCGTGGAGGCAATGGCCGGCAACGAGATCCTGCAAATCGTCGTGTTCTCGATCTTTATCGGAACAGCGGCGGCGGCGCTCAAGGAGAAGGTGCGTCCGTTCGTTGAGCTGATCGAGCAATTGGCCGCCATCATGTTCAAGGTCACCGACTATGTGATGAAGACCGCGCCACTGGCGATATTCGCGGCACTCGCAAGCTCGATATGCCTCCACGGCATAGGCATCGTGGGAACGTATGCGCGGTTCGTGGCCGGGTTCTATCTCTCGCTTGGCATCCTATGGGCGGTACTGATCGCCGCGCTCGTCTTCATCGTCGGGTCGCGCGGCTTCCGGCTGCTCGCGAGTATCAGGCAAACCGTATTGCTGGCGTTCGCCACGTCGTCATCGGAGGCTGCCTACCCGCGCCTGTTGGAGCAGCTGGTTGCCTTTGGCATTCCTCGAAGCATCGCCAGCTTTGTGCTGCCGCTGGGCTATTCGTTCAATCTGGACGGGGCGATGATGTATTGCACGTTCGCGATCCTGTTCATCGCCCAGGCTTACGGCGTCGAGCTGTCATTGGCCCAGCAGATAACGCTATTCGGCGTACTCATGTTGACGACGAAGGGCATGGCAGGTGTTCCGCGGGCCGCCATCGCCGTGATCGCCGTAACGCTGCACTACTTCAATCTTCCGGATAGCGGCATAGCGCTGGTGCTCGCGGTCGACCACGTGCTCGACATGGGGCGATCCGCCACGAATATGCTCGGCAACTCGGTGGCCGCTGCCGTGGTTGCATCCTGGGAAGGACGGCTCGAGTCGATCTCACCAAGCGATCATGCCTGAGCTTCCGATATGTTTTTCATTCGTTGTGTCCAACACGCCATGATGAGTTCACATGCCTGCCATTGCCTACCTTGAATGTTCCCGCTGCCACGCGCGACTGTCCGCCGATACGCCGCAGACCCTTTGCACGCATTGTCCAGACCAGCCAGCCGGTGCCCTCTATGTGAGGTACGACCTCACTCACATGCATGGCAGTTCACCGGACGATGTCGTCGGGAAAGACGCGGCGCCGCCATGGAGCGGCATGTGGCGTTATCGCTCGGTACTCCCTGACGTGGAGCCGGTCACCCTGGGCGAAGGCTGGACGCCGATGCTACGCAGCAAGCGACATCGCAGCCTCTACGTGAAAGAAGAGGGTGCGAATCCCACCGGCTCGTTCAAGGCGCGGGGACTATCGTTGGCTGTCACCATGGCCCGGCATTACGGCTTGCGCAAGTTGGCGGTGCCCTCCGCCGGAAATGCGGCCGGCGCGCTCGCTGCCTATGCCGCCGCGTCGGATATCGAGGCGCATATCTTCATGCCGCGCGACGTGCCCCTCGCCAACTACGTCGAGGCTACGGCCTACGGCGCCAAGGTGACGCTTGTGGACGGCGTCATTTCCGATTGCGCGCGCATCGTGAGTGAGCGCAAGCAAGACGAGGGCTGGTTTGACATCTCCACGCTAAAGGAACCCTTCCGTGTGGAAGGCAAGAAGACCATGGGCTACGAGCTGGTTGAGCAGCTGGGATGGGAATATCCCGATGCCGTGTTCTATCCCACCGGTGGTGGTGTTGGCCTCATCGGGATGTGGAAGGCGTTTGAGGAACTGGAGCAACTGGGTTGGGTGAAACCAGGCAAGCGACCGCGCATGTTTGCCATCCAATCCTCCGGATGTGCCCCCGTGGTGCGAGCATTCGAAGAGGGGAGTAGCGCAAGCCAGATGTGGCAAGCCCCCGCGACGTCCGCCTCCGGACTGCGTGTACCCAAGGCCTATGGCGACTACATCATCCTGGACATTCTTCGCGCGTCGGGCGGCATGGCCGTCGCCGTGTCCGATGAGGATATTTTTGCCTCGCTGAGAGACTGGGCAGCCAACGAAGGCATCTTTCTTTCTCCGGAAGGGGCGGCGGCCACGGCCGCCTACGCTCACGTGCTTAAGGCTGGCGTTCTCAATGAGTCGGACCGTGTCGTCCTGTTCAATACGGGCGCCGGACTGAAATATACCGACGTCATCTCGCACGTCCTGGGGCTCAAGTCCGGCGACCTGGCTTGAAGTGTCTGTTCTCGACGCCAGGTTGCCATCAGCCAGCAAGTCGCGCTTTTTGAGCGCCGCCACCCGTCGCGGCGGTGACAAACTCCTGCCTTGACGGGGAAAATCAGGCGGAAACCTGCCAGGTACCCTGCCTGGCGCTTTGTGTCATGATTTCCACGCTGGCATGAGTGGCGCGTCTCCAGGACGCCACCGAAGTTCCAACCGCCAAGAACACAGTCGGGCCCGGGTCCGTCGACCCGCGCTCCGGCAAGGGGGTCGAGCGTGCTGTTGCGGATCAACCTGATACTGCTTGTCGCCTTCGCGCTCGGCATGGTCGCGATCTCCATGCTGGTGACATCGACCTTGCAGGAAAACGCGACGCGCGAAGTGCTTGCCCAGGCCGGTTTGATGATCGACAGCGCGTCGGCGATCCGCTCCTACACCGAGACCGAGATCGGGCCGCTGCTCGACGACAAGATGGTCAGCGCGTTCCGCCCGCAGAGCGTGCCGTTCTATGCCGCGACGCAGAACTTCCTCACGCTGCACAAAGAGCACCCCGACTACTCCTACAAGGAAGCGACGCTCAACCCGACCAATCCACGCGACCGCGCGACGGACTGGGAGGCGGACATCGTGCAGGGCTTCCGTAACGACGGCGCCGCCCGGCAAGTGAGCGGAACACGCGACACCCCGATGGGCAAAACCCTTTACCTGGCGCGCCCGATCCGTGTCGATGCCGGCTGCCTGGGTTGTCACAGCCTGCCTTCGGCGGCACCCGCAACGATGCTCGCACGCTATGGCAGCGACAACGGTTTTGGCTGGCAGGCCAACGAGGTCGTCGGCGCGCAAATCGTCTCGGTGCCGTACGCCAGTGCCGAGTCGAACGCCGGGCGTGTCCGCCGCGACGTGCTGGTTGCCATCACCGCGATGCTCGTCAGCGTACTGCTGGTCGTCAACGCGTCTCTCTATGTGCTGGTCATCCGCCCGGTGCGCCGGATCGCACGGATCGCCGACCAGGTGAGCCTCGGCGATACATCAGCCGAGGAGTTCCCGAGTGGCGGCGGCCCTGAAGTGGCGGCGTTGGCGGCCGCCTTTGACCGCATGCGCAAGAGCCTGGACAAGGCGTTGCGCATGCTGGGCGGCTGAGCCATGGCACACGACCTGTTCGTCAGCTATTCGCAGCCGGATCGGGAAGCTGCGTTCGCGCTCGTGCAGCGCGCGGAGGCGCGCGGCATCGGCGTATGGATCGCGCCGCGCGACGTATCCCCGGCCGCCGACTGGGCCGCCGAAATCATCGATGCGATTTCCAGTGCGCGGCTCATGGTCCTGGTCTTCTCCGGCAGCAGCAACGACTCGGGCCAAGTGCGGCGCGAGGTAGAGCGGGCCGTGCACAAGCAGTTGCCGATTCTTCCATTTCGGATCGAGGACGTGCTGCCATCCAAGAGCCTGGAATACTTTCTCAGCGCACAACACTGGATGGATGCGTTCCCGCCACCCCTCGGACCGCACATCGAGCGCCTGTGCGATTACCTCGATACAGCCCTCGGCGGGCACGGCGCCCGCGGCCTCCCCACCGAACAGCGGCCAGTGCAGGCCACCGGGCCAGTCGATACCACGCATCCGGCCGGCGGCGTCGATGCGGCACACTTGCGCCGGCTGGAGGCAGAACTTGCCAAACGCATCGGGCCCGTGGCCGGACACCTCGTACGTCGGGCCGCGCAGGGCGGCGGTGACCTGGATGCGCTTGCGCGGCGCCTCGCACCGGAAATCGACGGTGAGCCGGAACGCCGGATCTTCCTTGAAGCCTGCTGGCGGATCGGCAAGGACAAATAGCGGGCAGGGCGATCATGCATGCCCCGGCCGGGCGTCACACGCGTTGCGTCATGTTGGTCAAAGCGACCGGTCGTGACATGGTCGCTGAGGACGGCGGGGTGGCGCTCGAAAGCGCAGGTGTGAGCATAGCAAGCTCGCATGGCCGTGCCCCCCTTTATGGGTGGGGGCGGCCAGGGCACCGGTTGATAGGCTCCTCGGGTGCTGTGGGAAAAACCCCCTATGAAGAACCTATTGACCTGCCTCACACTCCTGCCTCTGGCCGCTTGCGTGTCCACATCGCCCATCGTCGCGGCGGGTCGTAGCATCTAGCCAGCAATATCTGTTGCAGTGGAGGGGTGGCTACATCCATGAAAGATAGCGTGCAATCCAACACCGGTGGCAAGGCTTCCAAGGCGCTGCGCGTGGCTGTCCTGGAGGACGATCCCGACTTGCGGGAGGCCATTCTCCTACCCGGCCTGCGTGATTTTGGCTTCGACGTTTCTGGCGCCGGCACGGCGGCAGAGCTGTATCGGCATATGCTGAAGAACACCTTCGACATGGTGGTGCTCGATATCGGCTTGCCCGACGAGGACGGCCTTAGCGTGGTTCGTCACCTGCAAGAGTTACCCGACCTTGGCATCGTGATGCTTACCGGCAACCATTCACGCAATGATCGGGTCCGCGCGCTCCGCGATGGTGCTGACGCTTACCTGGCCAAACCTGCCGATATCGAAGTGCTGGCGGCCACGCTGCACAGCCTTTCCCGCCGGATGCGGGGGCGCACCGCGCCGGAGGTGGCGTTCGAGAAACCGGCGAACGCCAATGCGCGCTGGCATCTGGATACCGATGGATGGTGCCTGGTCTCCCCCAGGGGCGAAGTCATCGCCCTTGGCGCGCCCGAGCGCATCCTGCTCAACACGCTGATTGCAGCGGCCGGCGCACCGGTTGAGCGAGAGGCGCTGATTGCCTCGCTCACCAAGGATGTCTACAACTTCGATCCACATCGGCTGGATATGCTGATCCATCGCCTGCGCCGGAAGATAAGCAAGTGCACCAACGAGGCCGTGCCGCTACTCACAGCACGCGGCAGTGGTTACGTTTTCGTGGCGGAGATGCAGCACTGAGCGCCACCATTTGGCCCAGTCCATCGATCCCGCCGTGGTAATTCAGCCGTCCACTTCTCAGCACGAGTGAAGGCGACAAGCGCTCAGGCCGACAGGTCAGATTCCGTGTGTGGCGTGTCCGCGCGGGGTAGGCGGATGCGGAATTGAGTACCTTGGCCGGGCGAACTCTCAACGTCGATGCAGCCACCGGCCTCCACGACCAGATCCTTCACCACGGCCAGCCCAAGCCCGGTACCGCTCCCCGCCGGCTTCGTGGTGTAGAAGGCGTCGAACATGCGTGATTTCACTTCGTCCGACATGCCGTGTCCGCTATCGATCAGCGTGACCTCGATACTTTCGGCAGGGCGTTGCTTAGATGGGCAAGCACCCAGCTGAAAGTGTCCGCCTTCGGGCATCGCATCGCGGGCGTTGGCTGCCATGCTGAGGATCACCAGTTCGAACTGCGAACGGTCGAAACGAATGGGCGTAGGCCCTTCGCTCAACGCCAGACTTACCCGTACGTTGGCCTCGAACAGTTGGCAGACCATGGGCAGTAGCTCGCGCAGCGCTTCGTCGGCGTTGAAGACTTCCAGTTCGGTGGCCTCCTCACGGCTGAAACTGAGCAGGCGACTGGTAACCGCCAAGCCTCGTCGGGCCGCCATTTCCACGCCTTGCAGGGCATTTAGCAAGGCCTCCGGCCCACTATCGGCAAGCCGCTCGCGGCGCTGCGCATAACCCAGGATCACCCCGAGTACGTTGGAGAAATCGTGAGCCACGCCACCGGCGACGCGCCCTACCGTCTCCAGCTTCTGGGCATGGATCAACAACTGCTGGGCACGGGTACGGTCTTCCATCTCGCGGTACAGCCGCTCGTTCGTCACCTGCAGCATCCGCCCGCGCGCGTTGGACTCGGCCAGGCTCTCGCGTAGCGCAGCGCTTGTGCGATCGAGCACGACGGCCACAACGACGTAGCCAATCGCCATCGATACTTTCTTGCCGAAGTTCCATGCCACAGCGCCTTGCCCTGCTTGCGTAATGGCATCCGACACGATGCCAATGGCGAACACCACCATCAACACTGCAAACACCGTCCATAGCGCACGCCGGCCAAGGAGCAGCCCGCTCATACCGAGCAGAAGCAGTGGGAACGGATCGTTCGACAGCCGCTCCAGGCCGAGCAGCGCATAGGCGCACATGGCCGAAAAGAGCATCACCCCAAGATACGACTTGATGGCCAGCCGGAAGCGGCCGACGCGGACAAGGTAAAGGCACACCCAGGCCGTAATCATGATGAGCACGTCGGTGAGAACGTCCACGACCAAGGCTGGCAAGGTCATGCTGTGCCGGAACGAAGCGAAGCTCAGGTGGATCACCTGGTCGATGGGCACCAGGAAACCCATGCCAATAAGCAGCAGCTGCACGAAAGGTGCATTGCGTCGGTCCACGGGATCCGTCACGGGAACCCGCGCCAGCCATTCGCCTATGGCACGCCAAGCCTTTTTGATCACTATGCCCCCCAACCGCGATCTATCGCCTGACAGTTGTCGCATGAGCTCGCGCCGTGAGCAACTGCAATGTTGCGTGAGATTCAGAAATTCACGGAAATATCCCGTGGAAAAGTGTGCGTGACTCCACAGTCGACATAGCCAATTCTCTTCGCAAGACGATTGCAGGACGCTAAGCATTTCGACGTCCATACACCGCCGAACGGCAATGGGGATTGCCAGGGGCGGGGGTTGCAACGCCATGCGAACTTGACCGACGGCAATCGCCGGTCATCGCATCAGCACTAAACGGGGGGCTTTACGTGAACAGGATTTACCACCGGGCCTGGAGCAAATCGCTCCAGCGGATCGGTGTTGCCTCTGAACTGACTGAGCTCGATGGCAAGGGTCTGGCTGTCGGCGCGGGGAGGCGCGGGTAAGCGCGGGTTAGCGGACGGATTCGACGGGTGTGTCGTGTCCGCCATGGTCTCGTCAGCCATGAGCGCGTTCTGCTCGCTCCGCCAGATGTTGATGTTTGAACTTTGCGTACGCGCCTGATGGCGCATATCAGAAACGAGCCATCCGCCAGCGAGAGTCGCGGCGGGGGCCTTCCATCTTTTTTGGGGATTAAAGATGTTTAGTCGCATACAAAAGCTGAAATCCGGTGTCGAGTCCTGCAACAAGGCGCTGCTGCCCATGGCCCTGGCCCTGGCGCTGTGCCCGATGAGTGGCCACGCCGCCACCGCGTGGGGTACTACCGGGACGCATGCCGCCTTGCTGAAAGCCCAGTCGACTTCGGCCGCCACCGCCAGCTACGTGATCAACGCGCACGGAAGGCCCAAGGTGCAGGCGCAGGTCTCGCCGCTTGCCAGCACCCAGGTGCTGCACGTGGCCGTGAGCCTCAACCTGCGTAACGCCGCCCAGCTGCAGGCCTTCAACAAGAGCGTGAACACGCCGGGCAGCGCCAATTACCACCAGTTCCTCACGCCGGACCAGTTCAAGGCGGCCTACGCGCCGACTGACGCGCAAGTGCAGTCCGTCGTGACGCACATGCAGCAGTCGGGCTTCACCAACATCACGGTGTCGCCGAACAACACGTTGGTGTTCGCGGACGGCAATGCCGCCACCGTGGGCACGGCGTTCAACGCGACGATGAAGTCCTACACCGAGAACGGCAAGCTACGCTTCGGCAACGACAGCGACGCTATGGTGCCGCAGGCGCTGAGCGGCATCATCGGTTCGGTGACCGGCCTGCAGAACGTCAGCGTGAAGCATCCGCTCAGCCACATCGGCCCGCAGCTTTCCTCGGTGGCCGCGACGGGCACGCAGACCGGCACCCAGTCCGGCCCGGCCAATGTGCTGCACCCGCCGACACAGTTTCCGCTGATTTATGACGCCGGCACCACGCCGACCGCGTACAACACCACGGTGGGCATCATCACCTGGGGCGATCTGACCACGACGCTGACCGACCTGAACACGATGACGTCGGTGAACGGCCTGAATCCGGTCAACGTCAAGGTAGTGAAGGTGACGCTGGGTACTGCGAGGGACTTCTCCGATGACCCCGGCGGTGACGGCGAGTGGAATCTGGATTCGCAGACCATTACCGGCACGTCCGGCGGCGTCAAGCAGCTCGTGTTCTACACGGCGGCCAATGGCCTCCCTGGCAGTGGTGATGCTGAGCTGACCAACGCCGGCCTTGCGGCCGCCTACAACAAGGCGGTGACCGATAACATCGCCAAGATCATCAACGTGTCGCTGGGCGAAGACGAGATTTCGGCCAACCAGTCGGGCGACCAGGCGGCGGATGACAAGATCTTTGCCCAGGCCGTGGCTCAGGGGCAGACCTTCTCGGTCTCTTCCGGTGACCAGGGCGTGTACACCGAGACCGGTGGCGAATTCGAAAGCAATGCAGGCGTCGTGCTGCCGGCACCGTTCAGCCTCAGCACCTACGTGGCGAGTGAGCCGGCGACGTCGCCGAATGTGATCGCCGTGGGTGGCACGGAGGTGACCACCAATGGCACCGCATGGGCGGGCGAAGTCACCTGGAATGACGGCATTGCGGATGCCGGCGACGGCAACAACCGCATCTGGGCCACCGGCGGCGGCCCGAGCCAGTTCGAAGCTGCACCTGCATGGCAGGTTGCCGCGCTGGGCGCGACCGTGCGCCAGGTACCGGACATCGCGTTTGACGCCTCGTCGGTCACCGGCGCCATCATCTATATCGGCGGCCAGAGGTACGGGGTCGGCGGCACCAGCCTCGCTTCGCCGATTTTCGTAGGCACGTTTGCGCGCGCACAGACCTACGCGAACAACTCGATCGGCTTCCCGGCCAGCCATATGTACACGGATTTTCCGAGCCACCCGAACGTGCTGCATGACGTGACCTCGGGCAACAACGGTGTGTATTACTCCGGCACGACCTATGGCTACAACGCCGCAGCGGGCTGGGACTTCACCACGGGCTTCGGCTCGCTCGACATCAGCGCCTTCAACCTGCTGGCCTATACCTGGGGCGACCTCACCCCGCCGTCCGGCGTTGCGCCGCCGCCGGTGGTCACCGCGCTGAGCAACAACGTCGCAGTCACCACGCAGGGCGCACCCGGTGTGGCACAGCAGTTCACCTTCGTCGTGCCGGCAGGCAAGACCAGCCTGACCTTCCGCACGTCGGGCGGCACGGGTGACGTCACCCTGTATGAAATGCTCAATAGCGCTCCCACCGCAACGTCCTACGACCATGTGTCGGCGCACCCGGGCACCAATACCGAATCGATCACGATCCGGGCGCCGGCGGCGGGTACCTACTACCTGACGATCACGGGCGGAAACGCCGTGTTCAGCGGAGTCAGTGTGCTGGGCAGCCTCCAGTAAGCAGGCGGGCGCCTGCCCGAACAGCCAGGAGCCCGGCTTAACCCGGGCTCCATCGGCAGGGGACATTTCTTCCACGGTGAGTGGCTTCTGGAAGCCGCGCTGGTAAGACGTGTCCGCGGGAAACGGCCGGTGTCGCCTTCTCACCTCACTCATGGGCGTCAAGACGTCCGCTATCCGCTGCATGACGTGCCCTGTCGCGAATCGCCGACGAGCCCGCACACGCACTGCGGATCCAACATTCCGGGAAAATCAATGAACAAGATTCACAGCAAGATCTGGAGCAAGTCGCTGGGTACAACCATTGTTGCCAGCGAGTTTGCCAAGGCCAGTGGCAAGGGCGGCAGCGCCAAGCGCATGCGAGCCGGCGTTGCGGCGCTGTCGCTGGCCATGGGCATGACACTGTTGGCGACGTCCGTGACGTCCGCGCTGGCCGCCGATAACACGACCCCGCCAACAACGCAGCAGGCGACCCCGCAGATCTCCGTGCCGGCGCCCAGCTCAAGCTCGGCCATCTACTTCTCTGCCGACGGCGCGGGTGACGGCAGCGATAACGCTTTGTCACTCGGCACCAACAGTACGGCCGGTGGTGCGCTGAGCTCGGCGTATGGCGCCGAAAGCACGGCCCTTGGCTACAACAGCCTGGCCAATGATGACTACAGCACGGCCGTGGGCGGCAACTCGCAGGCGATTGGCGTCGGCTCATCGGCCATCGGCCATAGCGCCTTCACCGGTGCCGCCTACGCGAC
>DASXND010000274.1:0-8020 GCA_036495265.1 Dyella sp. | reverse complement strand
ATCGCCCAGTGCGGCCGCGAAGTGCGTTCCATCATTGGCGACGCCAGCTTCCTGCGCAGCCTCAAGGCCGAGCAGTTCACCGATGAAAAGTTCGGTGTGCCGACGGTGCGCGACATCCTCAAGGAGCTTGAGAAGCCTGGCCGTGATCCGCGTCCGGAGTTCGTCGCGCCCAGCTTTGCCGAGGGCGTGGAAGATGTGAAGGACCTGCGTCCCGGCATGGTGCTGGAAGGCCGCGTGACGAATGTGGCGGCGTTCGGTGCCTTCGTGGATATCGGCGTCCATCAGGACGGCCTGGTGCACGTGTCCGCGCTATCGCACACCTTCGTGAAGGACCCGCGCGACGCCGTGAAAGCGGGCGATATCGTCAAGGTGAAGGTGATGGAGGTTGACCTGCCGCGCCAGCGCATCGGCCTCTCCATGCGCCTGGACGACGAGCCCGGCCAGCAGGTCCGCGGCGCCCGCCCGGCGGATGGCAAGGACGTCCGCGGCAACCCGCGCGACAACCGTGGACCACGTCCCGCTGGCGGCGGTGGCAGCGGTGGCGCACCCAAACCGGCAGCCACCCCCTCCAACAGCGCCTTCGCCGACGCCATGTCCCGCGCGATGAAGCGCTGAGTCCTAACCTATTTAGGAACCCGCCTCATGGGCGGTCGTAGTTAAGGACGACCTGCCGGGTGCCCACGCCGTGGGCCCCGGCCAGGGGTTTTAGGCCCCCCCAAACAGGGGAAACCAATCGCGATGCGGCGCAGCATGCGCTTACGTATGGGCATGCATTACCGTAACGCGGGTATAACAAAGGCCATTCCGGTCCAGGAGCGTTACAAACATGCCCCGCATTCGCACTATTGCCGGCGCCATTGCCGCCGCACTGATCTTCAGCACCCCGGCCTTCGCCGCCAATTCGCAGTTCAGCAACGTCATCGTGTTCGGCGACAGCTTGAGCGACGCCGGCAACATCTCCTTGGCACTCAACCCCGCCATCCAGCCGCCGCTGCAGTTCACCACCAACCCGGGTTCGGTGACGGTGCAGAACGTGGCCGGCCATTACGGCATCGCCCTGGGCCCGTCGCTCGTTGGCGGCAGCGATTTTGCCTGGGGCGGCGCTGGCGTGCTCACCAACTCGCCCGGCACGCCGTCGGCTGTGCCCACCATCACCACCCAGGTGAACGCCTACCTCGCTGGCGGCCAGGTCGACAGCAAGGCGCTGTACTCGATCTGGGGCGGTGCTAACGACATCTTCGCCGCTGCCACCTCGGTCGGCGCTGCCGCTACGGCGCAGCAGCTGATCACCCAGAACGTTGCCGCCCAGATCGCCCAGCTTCAGGCTGCTGGCGTACCTGCCGCGCAGATCCAGGCGCTTACCCCGCAGATCACCCAGGCGGTGACCGCCCAGGTGACCCAGGCAGTACTGGCCGCCGCAGGCGTGTCATCCCTGCTGACCCCGGACCAGGCCCAGGCGTCCATCGCCGCCGCCGCGCAGCAGGAAGTGAAGCTGATCGGCCAGCTGCAGGCTGCCGGTGTGAAGAACATCCTGGTCTTCAACCTGCCCAATATCGGCGCGACTCCTGACGGTACAGCGCAGGGTGCTGCTGCCTCCGCATCGCTGACCGGCCTAAGCCTGGTCTTCAACGGGCAGCTAAATGCCGGCTTGGCCACGCTCGGCAAGGGCATCGTTCCGCTCGATACCTACACCCTGCTCAACGAAGTCATCGCCAACCCGACGGTCTACGGCTTCACCAACGTGACCACACCGGCTTGCGGCGTGGGCTCGAGCTCGGTGATGTGCGGCCCGCAGGGCTCCGGCCTGCCGTACACCTGGGCGCCCGGCACCAACCAGACCTATTTGTTCGCCGACGGCGTGCACCCGACCACCGGTGCCGACGTGTTGCTGGGCCAATACGTGGTTTCGGTGCTCAGCGCACCGGGTTACGCGTCCATCCTGGCCGAGGCACCGCTGGCTTCGATCGCGGCGCAGAACCGCGCCATCCGCACCCAGATGCTGGCTGACGGCCAGGGTGGCGAAACGCGCGTCTTCGCCAACGTCGACTACGGCGACCAGACCTTCGACGGCAGCAGCAGCTCGCCCCGCACCAGCAGCAACAACGTCAACCTGACGCTCGGTGCCGACGTGCGCGCCACTGACAACCTGTCGGCCGGCGTGGCATTGAACATCGGCCAGCACAACGCCAGCTACACGGGCGGCGGCGGTTACAAGCTGCAGGACATCTCCGGCCTGGGCTACCTCACCTATCACCAGGGCGGCGCCTACGTCGGTGGTTACGTCGACTTCGGCTCGGACAACTTCTCCAACATCGAGCGTCGCATCCAGCTCGGTAGCGCCCAGCGTACCGAGACCGCCAAGGCCGACGGCAACCACCTCGGTGGCGGCGTGACCGGTGGCTACTGGATCGACATGTCGACCTTGCGCAGCGGTCCGTTCGCCACGGTCGAATGGCAGACGGTCAAGGTCAACGGCTACAACGAAGCCGGCAACGCCAGCACGGCGATGTGGTTCGGCCGCCAGCAGCGTGATTCGCTGCTCTCCGTCGTCGGTTGGCGCCTGGAAGGTCAATGGCAGGCCGGCAACATCCTGCTCAAGCCCTACGCCGAACTGGCCTGGAACCATGACAGCAAGGCCGATCCGCGCGACATCACGGCCGGCCTCAACAACATGCCCGGCTCCTTCAGCCTGGCCGGCTTCTCACCGGACAAGACCTGGGGTACCGGTGACCTTGGCGTCAGCGCACAGTTCACCCAGACGATCAGCGGCTGGTTCGGTTACAGCGGCCGCTTCGACGACAGCAGCCAGCGCTACAGCAGCGTCAACCTCGGCATGAAGTACGCCTTCTAAGGCGAGCTTCATCCAATAAAAAAGCCGTCCGCGTGAGCGGACGGCTTTTTTTATGCCCGGTTACGGGAAGGGCTTACTTGCCCTTGCCGCCGGTGGCCAGATTCAGGATGGCCAAGGCTTGCTTCTGCAGGTCGGCAGCGGCGTCATCGCCCAAGGGCGAGGTCTTGCCACCCGCTTCGGAGGTCTTCAGCACGAGCGTGCCGTCCTGACTCCACGCAGCGCGATCGGTCGAGGTCGGCTTGGCGTCCTGGCTGGCCTTCTTCTGCTGCACCACGACCCACGGCTTGCCGTCCTTGAACGCAAAGTCGGTGCTGGTAAAGCCCTTGTCGCCGTAGTCGACCCGCTCACGGATGAACTTCACCTCACCCGCTTCGCGGAACACCTGCCAGCCGCGCGAAACATTCGCCTCCAGCTTGGTGCCGCTGCTGATCTTCATGCCGCCGAGCTGCTTCTGCACGGCGGTGAAGGCTGCGAGTTCCTTCTCACCCGCGGTCTGCTCGGCCACCAGCTGGATGTTCACCTGACTCGGCGCACCCTTGGTCAGCACCTGGGCCTGCAAGGGCGGCGTGTAATGGCGGTCGCCATCGACCAGCACCGCCTTCACCACATACATGCCTGCCGGGTTCACGTCGGTGGGGTTGAACTCAAGCGAGAACGACAGCGGGAAGGTATTCGCCGAATCGATCGTCTTGGTCGCCAGCGGGGCCGCGTCCGCGTTCGACACGTCGACCAGGGTAAGTTCCAGTTTGGCCGCTGCCGATACATTGGCAGCCTCGCGCAGCGTCACCGAGCCGGTGACCGCGTTCGCGGTGGCGGGCGTAGTGGCGGGAGCCGTCGCGCCGCCCTGGGTCGCGGTCTGCGATGAGTCCGAAGAATTACTGCAACCGGCGAGAGCCAGTGCAGCGACCGACATCAGCGACCAAACCAACCTGCGCATGGGGAAAACCTCTATCGAATGTCAGAGCGAAGCGCGAAAACCAACAGGCGCCCAAAACGCCTCGATTCTTCACGGGGGGAAGCTCTGAGCTTAGCCCAAAGGTTATGCCTTGTAAAAGCCTACTCCATTCGCAGGCGTATGCGGTAGTTAATCGCCAGCCCATTGGTGCTTAAACAAAAAGGGTGGCCCATTACAGGCCACCCCCTAATACGACATTAATACGACTTAGAAACGCTGGGTATATTTCAGGTAATAGGAGCGACCGATATCAAAGCCGCCGTAGTACACGAAGGAGCTGTTCGGCTTCGAGTACAAGATCGGGCCAACCTTGTCGAAGACGTTGTTCGCGCCGACCGAGACAATACCCTTCCACGGCATGGTCCAGCGGAACTGCACATCGTTGAACGTGGTGCTGGCGACATGCCGCATCGGCTGTACGCCGTTGAACGGGTCGACGTGGTTGGGCTCGTTGCATTCGGTGGTGAACGAACACTTCTCCATCAGGCCCGAGTAATAGCGCATGGTCCAGGTTGCGCCAAAGATGCCGCGGGTGAAGTCCAGCGTCAGGTTGGAGCGCACGCGGAAGTTGGCGCCGTTGACCGTCGTACCGATCAACGGCTGGACCTTGGTCGCCGGATTGTCGTCCGCCTTGATGTTGAGGTAGTCGACATAGGTGGTGTTCCAACGCACCGCGAACTGGCCGGCGGAAGCGATCGAGAAGCGGTAGTTCACACCAAGGTCGTAACCCTCGGTCTTCTCCCAACCCTTGTTGGTCAAGCCGTAGTACATATTGGTGATGACGCCCGTGGATGGATCACGGCTAAACCCCGTGCAGCGCGACGCAATACCGCCCGCATAGCAGTCATCCAGGATGTTCTGCACGCTGTCGCTGCTGATCAGGTTCTTGATATCGATCTTGTACCAGTCCAACGAGACGTCGAAGCCTTCCACGTAGTGCGGGCTGTAGATGAGACCCAGCGTACGAGTCGTGGCCGTTTCCGGTGTCAGGTTGGGGTTGGAACCATTGGTGAACTGGTAACCCGTCTGGCACGGATAGGTCGTGCAGAGTAGGCCGCCCTGACCCAGCTGGCGGAAGTTGGCTGCCACCGTTGGCTGTCCGCCGAAACCGGAGCCACACCGCGCAGCCACCGACGGGTTTTTCGCCGCCGCCCCGTTCTTCGTGTCGCAGGGATCAATATAGGACTCGAAGCTGCTGCCGATGCCACCATAGAGGTCCGCGATGGTCGGCGCACGGAAGCCCTGCGCCCAACTGCCACGGACCAGCAAGTCATCGATCGGTTTCCATTTGATACCGAACTTGCTGTTGGTGGTATTGCCGAAATTGTTGTAATCGGAATAACGCGTGGCGACATTGACCGACAGCTCGCGTGCCATCGTCATGTCCTTCAGCAGCGGCGCATCCAGCTCCAGGTAAGCCTCGTTCACACGGTACTTGCCCGAGGTGGTCGTGGCCGCCAGGCCTGAGTTCAGACCGGCCTGATTGAACGCATCCGGGACAAAGCGGCCTTCTTCCTCGCGATGCTCCACGCCCACGGCAACACCGAGGTCACCCGCGGGCAGCGAAAACAGCGTGCCGGCCAGGTTGCCGGTGTAGTCGACCGTGGTGGTCCTGCCGGTGTCGTGATACTCGGGGAACATGAAACTCTGCAAATCCGAGTCGGCCAATGAGCCCGCACCCGCCTGGCCGTACGGCAGCAACGGATTCCAGGGCACGCAGCCATTGATCGGGCTGGCCACAGTACCGCAGTGCACCTTGCCATCGGAACCAAGGAAGGAGGGACCCAGCGCCTGCTTGGACGCCACCAGGTTGAAGTCACCATGACCGGTCTTGAGCATATTGTTGCGATTGGTCATCGCGCCAACATCCCAGTTGAAGGTGCGGCCGCCCAGGTCAAAATAGCCCTCGAGGCCGGCCGTCCAGCGGTAGGTTTCCAATTGGCTATCGGTGGTGCGAGGCACCTCCCACCCGCGGCGGGCGAAGTCGACGGACTTGCCCAGCGGGTTGAAATAACTCTGAGCCGAAAGCGGGGTCTTGAACGAAGCCGACTGGTACGGATAGCCCGCGATCTGTTGCAAGGTGCTGCGCTTGTTGTAGAGGAAGTCCGTCTTGAATGCGATGTTGTCGGACAAATTGTACTTACCAGCGACAAACAGCGACGTCCTCTCCTGACCCGTCTGCAGCGTCATCTGCTGATTGGAATTGGCGTACTGGTCCGGGGTCTGCGGGTGGTAGTTGGCGAAGTTGCGCGGATCGGTGCCCGGCGTCAGCGTGCAGTTCGGGTACACGCCCTTCGCATTCGCCGGACCGCAGGGAGCATTCACGATGTAGCCGTATTGGCTTACCGGACTCCAACCAGCGGTCGGGTGATTCGGGCCCGACGGATAGGCACTGAATTCGCGATCCTTCGCCCATACCGGGTCGTCTTTCTGGTACTGCGCACTCAGCATGATCGAACCACGCTCGTTCGCGGTACCCAAGGTGAAGTCGTAACTCTGCTTCTTGCCGTCGTTCTTGTCGTACTCGCCAACGTAGGCATTGGCTTCGGCGCCGGTGAAATTGCTGCGGGTGATCACGTTCACCACGCCCGCAATGGCGTCGGAGCCGTAGATGGACGAACCGCCGTCCTTCAGCACTTCGATGCGTTCGATGGTCGACACCGGAATCTGGCCGAGATCCTGCAGGCCGGACGTATTGGCGCCCAGGCGCTTGCCATTGACCAGGATCAGGGTGCGGTTGGGACCCAGGTTACGCAGGTCGACGTAATAGCCACCCACATTCTCACCGGAGGACAGCGCATTGGCGCGACTGAGCGGCGGTGAACCGACTTCGGTCAGGTTCTGCAGAATGTCGGCGACCGAGATAAAGCCCTGGTTCTCGATCTGCTTGCGGTCAATGATCACCACCGGCTGCGCGGTTTCCACATCCACGCGCGGGATACGCGAGCCGGTCACGGTGACCGCCTCGAGCCTCTTCGCATTGTCCTGGCTGGCCGGTGCCGGGCCGGTGGCGTCCTGGGCGAGAGCCGGAGCCATGGCCACGAAGGTACCTGCGGACAGAGCAAGGCGCACGGCAACCGTAAGTTTGTTGTTGGAATTTTTACGAAACTGCATTTTCTCTCCCCAATCAAATGAACCCCGGCCCCAACCGGGGGGTCTAGAACTTGCTTTTCACGTCGCAAGTCGCAGGATTTAAGGGTGTTGCGCCCTCAAACTTTCCTGTCTGCCAGCTGAACAAGCCGGCGAGTTTGTGGTTACCAATCAACGACAATTGCGTTGTTGGACTTGGCGATGTTGCTGAAGATCGCGACGCTTCCCAAGAACTTACGAACCTATCGGAAAGATCTTACGATTGTCAACGGCTTTCTAACACTTGATTGACGTTGGCATCCCATTTTCGGGTTCACGCTCACCACAACTTGTCGCCATCCGCCAGGAAACTGCGATGAACATGCAAAAAATTACGCCGCTCGAGACGGCAAACACCTTCGCCGATCGCATCAAAGTGCTGATTCAGCGCGTGGGCAGCGTCACCGAGATCGCCCGGATGTGCGGTTTTTCGGAGGGCGTGGTGCGCAGCTGGCGCGACGGCAACACCGATCCTTCGCGCGCCCGCTGCGTGACCCTGGCGAAGACACTGGGCATATCGCTGGTATGGCTCGTCGCCGGCGAGGGCTCGATCCAGACGGACACCATCAGCTCAGGGGAAGACCTGCCGAATGCGGAGTCCACCGCCAACCGTCACCGCACCAAGCTGCGTACTGCCGCCGACACCTTGCACGCCAGTGGCATGGCCATGGACCCGCAGCGCCTGAATACCGCGCTGCGCATCCTGCAGTCGGAACTGGACTTGGCCGAAAGTCACCTGACCCTGGCCGACAATGCCGACATGCTGGCTGATCTCTACGACATCCTTGGCCCGGGTGGCGCGGATGTCGACGCCACCTCGATGGTGGCCTTCACGCACCGTCTGGCCGAACGCGTGAAGCGCGGCCGCCAGGTGATTGGCTAAGCAAGAGACACTCTCGCAGGCACAAAAAAAGCGGCAGCCCTCAACGGCTGCCGCTTTCTTGTGGGGCTTACCCCATCAGCGCACTACAAGCGCGCGATATCCGCAATAGCGCCGAACTGCGCCTTGAGCTGGCCCAGCAAGGCGAGTCGATTCGCGCGCACAGCCGGGTTCTCCGCATTGACCAGCACGCTGTCGAAGAAGG
>DASXND010000273.1:0-9001 GCA_036495265.1 Dyella sp. | reverse complement strand
CGCGAGAGATAGTCGAGATAGCGCCCGGCATGAAAAACCGTGGCGTAATCGTGCACGCCCTCGAGCGACAGGCTTCCGCCACCGCGCAGCGTCCGGCGGTACAGCACCAGGCCATGGTCCTGGCCAAATAGCCGTTCATTGGCCTGTGGCTGCTCGATATGGCGGGGCGCCGGCAGGTTGTCCCATAGCGAGGCCCATGGCTGCGCCATGAGTTCGGGCAGATGGATAACCGGTGGCGGCTCGGGCGGCTCGGGTAACGGCTTGCCGAGGTGTTCACGCATCAGCCCACGGAAACGGTGATAGTCGGCCGTAGCCACGCCACGCTCGTCGATCGGCGCGCCGTAGTCGTAACTGGTAATGACCGGCTCGAAGTTGCTGCCATCGCCATGCGCATTGGCGCCGGCACCGAACCCGAAGTTGGTGCCGCCGTGGACCACGTAAAGATTGAACGAGCGGCCTTGTTCGAGTAGATTCTTGAGGGTGCCGGCATAGTCGCCATGTTGGAACTCGGTTTCGCCCCAATGCGTTAGCCAGCCGGGATAGCCCTCACCCACCCATACCGGCGCGTCGGCTGCATGCGCCTGGGCGGCAACGAAGTCCGTGTCGCCATCCAGCCCCACGGCCGCACCCGGTAGCCACGTGTGTTGCTGGCGCAGCTGGGCAAGTCCGTCGGAGATCGAGAAGGGACCCTCGATACCGCGCTCGCGCCACATGCTGCGCAGCTGCTCCAGGTAAGCCAGGTCGTTGCCAAACGAGGCGTACTCGTTCTCGATCTGCAGCATCAGGATCGGCCCGCCGCGACTTGCCATCCATGGCGCGATACGCGGCGCGATGACGTCCAAATAACGCGTCACCGCCTGCATATAGTGTGCGTCGTGGCGATCGCGCACGCGGATGTCCGCCTCGCGCAGTAGGTACGGCGGCAGTCCGCCGTAGTCCCACTCGCCGCAGACATATGGGCCCGGGCGCAGGTACACCCACATACCGTGTTCGGCACAGCGCGCGATGAACCGCGCAAAGTCGCGACTGCCGCTTTCCAGGTCAAATAGGCCCGGCTCGCGCTCCAGGGCGTTCCACATCAGATAGATCGCGATGGTGTTGAGCCCCATCGCCTTCGCCATAAGGATGCGGTGATCCCAATAGTCGACAGGGATGCGGATCGGATGCATCTCACCACTGCGAATCTGGAACGGTCGTCCGTCCAGCAGGAACTGTTGTCGTGAGAACTCAAAGCGATGCGGCTTGCCGTCCGGCGCAACGTCGACGGCAGGTAGCCCTGCCGGCGTTGCGGCGGTAACGCGTGTCCCGAGCGTCGCGAACGGCATCAGGGCGGTAAAGCGGAGAAAGTCCCGTCGTTGCATTCACCCATCCTCAGCCGGCAGCGTCGTGAGCAGGGCGGCAGCACGCGGCCGCCCTGCCCCGTCCATCAGTTTCCAGCCGTCGGCGTCAGTTCCAGGGTCATGACCTGGAACGGCGCCAGCGTCAGCGTGCTCGGCTGATCCGCATCCAGATTCATGGCCGACTTGCCTGCCTCGTCGTGCCAGGGACTACGCGCACTGAAATGCCGTGCGGCGCCCGGAGGAAGTTCCAGCTGTCGGGCCAGATCGATCACGGCAAGCTGTGGCTTCGCATCGGGGTTGCGCAAGGTGATGATCGCCTTCTTTGGCGTCCATGACGCCCAGCCATACACGTCCAGCCGTGCCGGATCGCCGCCGATCCAGTGGGTGTCGCGCAGCACGTTGGCATTCGCACGCGACCAGCGTGCGGCTTCGGCCAGTACATCCCAGTCCCGCGTCGTGAGCAGGTCCGGCGTGACGTACATCTCCTGCAGTTGTGTGCCGCTACCGAAATAGGAGCGCACCTCGTTACCGAAGTCGTGCCCCGGATCGGTGTTGAGCCTGCGGTTTTCCTTGGCGTAGATGATGCCGTGGAGCATCAACGAGTTCAGCGGATACAGCGGTCCCTTCACCACGATGTTGTGGTACGTCTCGCGATCGCGATAGGTGATCCAGCGCTCGCGCTTGCTGCCTACGCCGGTCAGCTCGTCGTCCTCGCCGTCTCGCCAGATGGAGTCGGCATAGCGCAGCCAGAACGGCGAGGCGGTCGTGCCGGTGGTGAGGTTGATGAAGAGATCGGGCTTGGCCTCGCGCAGGTCATTGATGAGCTGGATGGCGGCATCGAAGTCGCTGCTGAAACGACTGCCCGGAAAGACCTTGTCGGCATTGCCGGTGCCATCGAACTTGAACTGGTTGATGCCGTCCTGCTTGACCAGATCCATCACCGCATCGTGGAAGCGCTGGTAGTACTTCGGACCCGACAGTGCCAGGCCGCCGTCGATGATCTCGTAACCCGCTGCTCGACCGCGCTCGACACGCTCCTGCTTCGGTGGACCATAGCCGCCCCAGGGCGACAACCACATGCCCGGTGCGGCACCGTACTTGGCGGCCGCGTCGCGAAGCGGCGCAAAGCCCTGCGGAAAATCCTTACTGAAATGCCAGCCGCCGCTGCGATCGTCCCAGCCGTCGTCGAACAGATAGGAATCCAGCTTCACGCCGCGCTTTACGCTCAGCTCTTCACCGAAGGCATGGATGCGATCCAGCGCCTGCGCTTCGGTGTAGGGCGTGAAATAGCCGATGTCGTACCAGGAGTTGTAGTGCAGGAAGGTGCGGTAAGGATGCGCCCGCTCGCGTTCGATATAGGTCAGAAAATCACGGCGCAACTGGTTGTCGTGGGTGACGCCGGCCACCGCCGAGTAGGTGATCGACTGCCCCTTGGGCAATGGCAGGCCACGCTCGATCCACAGCTTCACCTGCTTGCCGTGGACTTCACTGGAAGAAAGCGGATGCTCGAAGCCAAAGTAATCGTGCCCCGCCACGATGGGTGAGCCCTGCACCGTGCCCATCACCTCGGCCTCCGGCGCCTGCGCCTGCAGCAACTCGACCTTGGCGATGCTCTCGTCCTGCTTCAGCGCGGTAATGGTCACCTGCTCGCGCAGATACTCCGAACCTTGGCGCTGGATCCACTGCCAATCGATACGGAAGCGCCCGGCTGCGTCGCCAAAGCTGGCCTGCACGGTTTTGCCCGGCACGCGTTCGACCAGGCGCGAGGCCTTGGGGTCGGCCGGCAACCCGACCTCCTTGGGCGCGGACAACACTTGCAAATCGTTTGATGAGATCCGGCTGCCGTCCGCCATCACCAGCGCAAAGGGCGCACTCAGCGGAAACTCCTGATGATTGACCGCATCGACCACCACCATGTCGCTGAGCTTGCCGTTCGACAGCTTCCACCTGGCGGCCATGCTGCTATTGCCGAATTGCTCTACATCGCCCTGCTTGGAGAACATGGCCACATGCTCGTCGGCCTTGGCGCACAACGCGCTGGTCAAACTGGCTGCCAGCATGGCCACCAGCAGACGCCGTTGGGCTGTATGGCTTCCGTTGCCCACGCGGCGGGTAAAGCGGGAATTCCATGACATGTTCCAAACCTCTCGTACGATCCAGGGACCACGCGGCGCGCTTGTTACATCGCGCGATCCGGGTGAGAAAGCGCCACGGTGGATGCCGTGACGCATGGATTGCGGCTGACGACTAGAACTTCTGCTGATAACGGACGTAGATGAAACGGCCGATGTCATACGACGCGTTGTAGTTATACGGCGTATCGCTGCCCGCATAGCCGCCATAGATATACGGCCCCTTGCGATTGAAGACATTGTTGGCGCCCAGCGAAATGGTGCCATTCCACGGGGCCTTCCAATACACCTGCATATCGTCAAAGGTTACCGAGGCGATCTGGGTCATCGGCTGCACGCCGAACCCTGGCGCGTAGTAGTTGGGCAAGGTGCACGGGAACGCGGAGATGGAATTCGGCGGCGGGAACGCGCATGGCGCCTTCAAGGGCGAGAAGTAGCGCATGGTCCAGCTGGCACCGACGTCATGCCACGACCAGTCCAGCGTGACATTCCCACGCAGCCGCCATACCGACATGGCCGTCTGTGCCGATGCGATGCCGGTGCCGTAGACCACGGCTGAGCCGATCGTCGGCAGCGTGTCGAAGCTGGTGACGTAGGTACCGTTCATGCTCAGCTTGAACTGCCCGAACGAGAACTTGGGCAAGGCATAAGCGGCGGAAAAATCGTAGCCGCTGGTTTTCTGCCAACCCGCATTCGTCTCCAGATTCAGCAGATTGATGATCTGCCCCGTACCGGCCTGACGCTGGAACTGGCCGCAAGCCGACTCGATGCCGTACTGATAGCAGTTGGCCAATACCTGGTCATTGGTGATGCCGGTGATCAGGTTGCGGATGTTGTAGCGCCAGTAATCCAACGTCACGTTGAACCCTTCCAGCCACGACGGGCTGTAGACGAAGCCGACTTGTCCGTTATAGGACGTCTCCGGCTTCAGGTTCGGATTGCCGCCGTTATAGCTTTCGGTAATGCCCGCCGCGTCGACCTGGGTCACCGGCACACCATTGACATCGACTTGACGGAAGTTGGCGCCGACACCGGGCAAGCCGGCGACGCCGTTCTGGCAGCGCTGTGCGACGGCCGGGCTATAGCCGTAACCGGCCGGCCCATAAACCGCATCACAGGGATCGGTAAAGCCACCTGCGTTGTAGCGCCCCTGATAGAGATCGTTGACGGTGGGTGCGCGAAAGCCGGTACCGTAGCTGGCGCGAACCAACAGATCATCGATAGGCTGCCAGGTCAGCTTGAACGAAGCATTGGTGGTACCGCCAAAGTTGCTGTAATCCGAGTAACGGATAGCTGCATCCAGCGACAGGCTGCGGATGGCTGGCAGGTCTTTCAGGAACGGCGCGTTGATCTCGGCATAGGCTTCGTTCAAGGAATAGCTGCCGCTGTTCGGGCCCACCGCGCCGTCGGTGGAATAGCCCGCCGCCGCAAATGCGTCCGGCCGGTCGTAGCCCGATACGTTGCGATGCTGCACACCCGTGGCAAAGCTGAACTGTCCACCGGGCAGTGCGAACAGATTGCCGCCGAAGTCCGCTGATGCGGCTTTCTCATCGCTGCCGTAGTGCTCGACGCTGTTGATCGACAGATAGTTGAGCATGGCCGACGTGACGTTGCCGAGCGGATTCAGCGGCACGCAACCGGCAATGACATTGCTCGGCGTTCCGCAGTGCACGGTGCCGTCGGAGCCAAGGAAGGACGGGCCAAGTGCGTTCTGCGCATTGATCAGGTTGAAGTAGCCTGTGCGCGTATTCACGCCGGTGATCTTGCTGTCGTAGTAATTCACGTCCCAGTTGAACAAGTGGTCGCCCACGCCGAAGTTGCCATCCAGGCCTGCGCTGTAGCGATAGTTCTTGGGATCGTTGTAGCTGTTGTAGGTAAGTCCGGCGATCCGTCGATAAAACTTCACGTCCTGTGGCGTCATGCCGGGCTGGTTATAGGGGTTGTAGTAGCTTTCGGCGGACAACAGGGAGGGAAAATCGTCGTGCCCACCCATGCCGCTATACAGCGCCGCCGTGCCCGCCGTCGCCGTCTCGCGATCAATGTTGTAGCCGGCATTGAAGCGGGCGGTGATGTTGTCGGTGATCTTGTAGTGCGTGTCCAGGTACAGGTTCTTGGTGGTATCGGCCGTGCGCAGCATGTACTGGTGGCCGCTGTCCCGGTTGTAGGTGTAGTCGCCAGCGTCGGCAAGGCTCGCCACGTCCCCGTTCGCGCTATAGGTCGGCTTTACGATTCGATGGTAGTCGTTGAGATTGGAACCATTGCCGCCCGGATTGAGCGCGATGCCATGCTGGCTTCCGTCCGGAAAGGTGGCGTTGGTGATGATCGGCTGGAACCCCACATAGGAACGACCGTAGTAGGGATGACGATCGGTCCACGGATAGCTGGAGAAACCCCGCGAACTCGTCCACACCGGATCCTGTTCCTGATACGAGGCGCTGAAGACCACACCCCACTGCGAGGTGGTCTTGCCGAAGGTCACGTCGTACTGGCCCTGCTTGCCATCGCTATGCGGCGCGTACATGCCGTTGTAGGTATTGATCTCGACACCGCTGAAGTCCTTGCGCGTGATGATATTGATCACGCCCGCGATGGCGTCCGAACCGTAGACAGCCGAGGCGCCATTGGCCAGCACGTCGATGCGCTCGATCACCGCTACCGGAATTACGTTGATATTGGTATAGCCGCCATGCGCGGCGCCGATGCGCTGGCCATCCACCAACACCAGCGTGCGCGGCGCACCCAGCCCACGCAGATTGATGAACTGTCCGCCCTGATTAGGGCCGAGATCGCCGGGTGCCGACATGCTCAAGTCGGGTGTACTGGCGGAGGATACGTTCTGCAGAATCTGCCCCACCGTGGCGAAGCCCTGCCGCTGGATATCCTCGCGCGTAATCGTAAAGACCGGCTGTGCATCCGCCACGTCGACGCTGCGGATATTCGAGCCGGTCACGGTCACCTGCTGCAGGCTCACTGCCTTGCCGGCATCCGCTGGATCCGCGGCGGACTTCTTCGCCGGCGGCTTGGCCACGGTGCCATCGGCCGACGCGGCGGAAGGATCACTCTGTGCGAACGCATTGCCGGCCAGGGCCAGGCCACCGACCGCACATGCCAGCCGCATCGCCATGATCGCTCGGCTCACCGACAAAGCCAGCAACTTTTCCCCCGTGCCATCAGCCTTACAACAACCACTCTTCCGTGCATTCATGAATAACCCTCTCCCATGGTTCGCTAGCGAGCTGCGCAGACATTCCCTCTCCCCGTCTGTTACAGCCGTTGATGAATGCCCTTGGAAAGTCGTTTATCCAGGGCGTGTCTTCACTGCTTGATAGCCACCCGCGCGAGCGCACGGCTCGCGGGGACAGCTGGCCGTTCAATCAACTTCGTTTCACTGCGTCCGACAGACGACGCACGCGCACCTGCGCAAGCAAGCGCTCAACCACTTGTCTCTCGACAAAGCCGGTTTCCTCGGCGACGGCGTTGGCGGCGCCGCAGGCCACACCCAGTTGCAAGGTCTTTTCCAACGCCAGGCCGCGCACGCTGCCCACCGCCATCCCGGCCAGCAGGCAATCGCCCGAACCGACCGTGTTGCGTACGTCTGCCAAATCAACGGATGCGTGCCAGACGCCACTCGCATCGGCGGCGATCGCGCCCATCGCCCCCATCGTCACCACCGGCATGGCGATGCCGCGTGCGTATAGATCAAGCGCCGCATCGGCGGCGGCGGCCAGGTCATCGATCGGGCGCCCGAGCAGCTCACCGATTTCATCGCGATTGGGTTTGACCAGATAGGGGCTGGCAGGCAGCGCCTGGCGCAGCACCTGCCCACTGGCGTCGACCATGCACCGTTTGCCAACGGCGTGGGCACGCGTGGTCAGCTCGCCATAGGTGGTCTCGGCAAAACCGCGCGGCAAGCTGCCCGAAAGTATCATCAGCTCGCTTTCGTCCAGACAGCGCTGGAGTGTCGAGAGCAGGCTCTCCTGCTGCGAGCTGGTGAGCTGAGGTCCTTGCCCGAGAATCTCGGTGATTTGTCCCGTGGCGTCCTGCACGGCGAGACAGGTGCGGATGCTCGCGAGGGTCTCGACACCATGGAATAGCACATGACGCTTGCTCAAATGTCGGGCGATCAGGTTCCGGTGCGCGGCATCGACGAGACCCACCAGCTGCACACGCTCACCCAGCGCGGCGATGGTCTGCGCAACATGCAGGCCTTTGCCGCCGGGATACACCTGCTCGTCCAGCGCGCGATTGACTTCGCCCGGTTGCAGCGAGCCGACCCTGATCAACCGATCGATGGCCGTGTTGAAACCGCCCACCGTGATCATGGCGAACCCACCAGCAAGGCTTGCGCTTCCTCGGCCGTGGCCTGTCGCGTGGTGCCGCCGATACCACGCGTCGACAGGCTTCCGCAGGCGCTACCCCAACGCATGCATTCGAGCAGTGACCCGTCGCGCAGCCATGCATGCAGAAAGCCGGCGTCGAAGGAATCACCGGCGCCCGTACTGTCGACCGCATCGACGACCCAGGCGGGAACTTCGAGCAGGCGTCCATCGCGCAGCGTCGCGCAACCCAGGCGGCCGCGTTTCACGATGGTTTGCGTGCAGCCGTTGTCGAGCGCGATCAAGGCATCGAGCAGGTCGGCGTGACCGGTGATCGCCTTCAACTCCTCCTCGTTGGGGAGAAACAGATCGACTTCGCACAACGCGTCGATCAGGTCGGAACCCCATAGGCGATCCGGATCGAATCCCGGGTCCAGCGAGGTGCTGAGGCCAGCCGCCCGCGCGCGCGCCAACAAGGCCTGGCAGCCCGGACGTAGCGCCTTCTGCAGGTAGTAGGAGGAGACATGCAGGTGATTGGCCTGCGCCAGCATGGACGTGTTGATTTCGTCGGCCTGCAGCGACGCGATTGCGCCGGCATAGGTAACCAGCGCGCGATCGCGCGGCGTGGACAAAGAAACCGTGACGCCCGTGCGCAAGGCGGCATCGGGATTCAGCGACCTCACGTCGATACCAGCGCTATGCAATGCATCCAGGCAATAGTTGCCCCACGCATCGCATCCCAGCTTGCCGTGAAAGGCGACTCGGTTGCCCAGCCGTGCCAGCCCCATCGCGCAAATCATCGACGAGCTTCCCGGCGTGATCAGGAAGTCGTCGGCCAGCACTTCCTGGCCGGGTTCAGGCGCGCCGCTAAGCCCCTTGAATACGAGATCCACATTGATCTCGCCGGCTACCAGCACCTGCTTCATGGGAGCGGCCGCTGTCACGCGCCCGCCCCGTGGATGGCGAACTCCTGTACGACTCGCGTCAGCACGCCCTGCGAAGGTGCGTCGGGGTGATCACCCAGGTGCATGCACTTGAACATCGCCAGCAGCTGGCCCGTCACTACGCCCGCCAGCAGCGATGACAACTCGCCATCCGTACTCAGCTCGGGGAGCTCGATCGCTACATCGCCAGGCGCCAGGATGTCGGCGGGAATGGCCGCACCTACCAATAGCTTCGCCGGCATGCCTAATTGCTTGCGCGAGAGTTCGCG
>DASXND010000272.1:0-6319 GCA_036495265.1 Dyella sp. | reverse complement strand
CGTAACGCCAGCCGTCGATTTCCACCAGCAACTCCTGCCGGCAGACGTCACCGTGCAGCAGCAGGACGGGCACGCCGGGAAGCCGGTGCTGCATGAAATCGCGAACATGCGGCGCGTCGGTCGGGTGCCGCACATAGGCCTTGAGCGGCGATTGCGTGTCGAAGCCGGCGTTCATGCCGGCGCTGGCCAGCAGGGCCTCGAGGTTGGTCAGCGTTTCGTCGAGTTGGGCTTGCAGGTCGTCCTGATGCGCCGAGGCGTGGCCGACCACGGCGGCCGTGCCTGAGATGGCCAGGGCGTCCTGCGCCGGCAGTGCCATGGCGCGGGCGAACTTGGGCGGCGTGCGGCCATATTGGCGTGGGTAGCGCCAGGCGCTGAGCTGGCGCGGATTCTCTACCCGCAGGCCGGGTTCGTCGGAAGCGAGCAGGTAGACCTGCAGGCGCCATTCGGCGGCATGGTGACCAATGGCTGTCGCTGCCGGAAATCCATCGGCGAAGAACGCGCCCATGCCGTCCTCCCGGCCTTCGCAGAACTGCTTGTAGCGTTCGCTGTCGCCCTCGCCCTGGTTGATCCCGCCGAGATAATTCCAGATGCGTTGCACGTGATGCTCGCGGCGGGTCGCAAGAAACGCGCACAGGGCCGCGTAGGCAGCGGCGCTGGCACCGCGCGGGCCGCCGTGGGCGCGCTCGTCCAGCTCGATGGCCGCGAACAGCCAGCCGGCGCCGGCTGACCAGCGCAGCTCGCCCGAGCGACCCTCGGTTACCGCCCCGTTCACCTGCCAGATTTCCAGTGGCGCGGGCGCATCGAAGCACTCGAGATCGACCCCTAGCCAGCGCGGATCGGCGCTGCGGGTGGCGCCAGCGCCGAAGCCGAAGACCGCCAGCGTGCCCGGCTCGCCCAGTACCGCCTCGGGGTCGGCCGTGCGGTAAGACACCTGCGGTGCGCGCCGCAAGGTGGGCTGGGCGGCTGCGTTTTCACAACCCTGAACCATGGAGTGCAACCGAGGGAGGCGGGGACGCTATGTTACACTTGCCGGCCGCTGCCTCTGGGGGAGAGGCGCATGTAATGGGTACGGAAGAGGCATGGCCGAGCAGAGCACCGCACAACACCAGCTGGCTACCTTGATCGTTGAATGCCTCAACCTGGAGACAGTGACGGCTGATCAAATCGAGCCCGACGCGCCCCTATTCGGCGGCGATCTTGGGCTGGATTCCATCGATGCGCTGGAGATCGCGCTGGCCGTATCCAAGCGATACGGCTTCCAGCTGCGCTCGGACAATCCGGAAAATCGCACGATCTTCACCAGCCTGCGTACGCTGTCCGAACACATCGAACAGCACCGCGCTGCGTAACTCACCTTTGCCTAACTCACCTTTGGCATGATGCTGTTGGCGCCTGTTTTGGATCTCGCCCTGGCCCGCCTTGCGATCCGAAACAGCCTCTTAGGCAAGGGCAGCCTTCCGCCGCCGTCGTCCGTTAAACGAGCAGGCATATCCAGACATGTCGTTCCCTTCCTCCAAGCACCCGGTGACGACGCCGAGGCGCTGGCTGCCTTCCGGGGTGGTCTGGCTGCGCTGTGTGACGAGGGTCCTGGGTCGCCATGACTGACGCCGACTTCCAGCGCGACCTCTGCGTGGCGGCGGATCATCCCAGCCTGCCCGGTCATTTCCCTGCTATGCCGGTGGTACCGGGCGTGGTGCTGCTGGAGCATGTGGCGCAGGCGTTGCGGGAGTGGCGCGGTCTGCGCCTGACGCGCGTACTGGAGGCCAAGTTCGTGGCGCCGCTGCTGCCCGACGAACCTGCCAGGCTGGACTTGATCGAAGCCGCCGGCCGCGTGCGCTTTGAAATTCGCCGCGATGGCGCCCTGCTGGCGCGCGGCCTGATCGAGGGCGCGTCGTGAGCGAGCACTGGCAGAGCCGCCCCGAAGGCGGCGGACGCTTCGCGTTGTGGCTGATCCGCACGATCGCATTGCACGGTGGTCGCCCCCTTGGCCGTCTGTGCCTCTATCCCATCACGCTCTATTTCTTCCTCCGGCGCGGGCCTGAGCGGCGCGCCTCGCGGCGCTACCTGGAACGCGCCTTGGGCCGACCCGTTACGGCCTGGCAGGTGATGAAGCACATTCACAGTTTTGCCGCGACCATGCTCGATCGCATCTTCCTGCTAGCGCGCGGCGAGAAGGACTTCGATATTTCGGTGGAAGGATTGGACGGGCTCGAGGCTTGCCTCGCGCAGGGGCGTGGCTTGCTGTTGGTGGGAACTCACCAGGGCAGTTTCGAAGCCTTGCGCGCGCTGCGTTCACGGCGGCCGGAGATCCCGCTGCGCGTCGTGCTCGACAAGCAGAAGACACCGGCCCTGACCGAGCTGCTCGAAGCGCTCGCTCCCGATGTCGGTGAGCATGTGATCGATTCATCGCAGGGCGGCGCATCCGTCACGCTCGCCATGGCCGAAGCCTGTCAGCAGGGCGCCATGGTGGCCTTGCTCGCCGACCGTGGGCGCGCGCACGAAGTGTTGCGTCGTGCGCCCTTCCTCGGTGAACCCGCGCCCTTTCCCGTGGGTCCCTGGTTGCTGGCGCATTCGCTGAAAGTGCCCGTCATGCTGTGCTTTGGCCTGTACGAAGGCGGTAACCGCTACCGGCTGATTTTCGAACCGTTTGCCGATCGCGTGGAGATTGCGCGCCAGGAACGCGCGCTCGCACTGGACGCGGTTATCGCGCGCTATGCCCGTCGCGTGGAGCACTACGTGCACGTCGCCCCCTACAACTGGTTCAATTTCTATGACTTCTGGCAGCAAGACGCTGGTGTTCCTGTGCGGAACGATACTGTCGCTGTGCGCGAACGCGTCGGCGCCTGAGGACGCTGCGACGGCGCGCGTGCTGGTGAACTCGCTCGGTCGCCCCGCGCCTGCGCGTACGGCGTTCGCCGAGGCGCGCTTCCTCAAGGTGCTGGATCAGCCGCTGGTGGTGTCCGGCGAATTGGCCTGGTTGGGGGGCGATCGCCTTGAGCGCCGCGTGGAACGTCCGAATCGCGAAGTCGCGAGCATTGCCGATGGCGAGGTAACCCAGCAGCGCGAGGGTCGTCCGCCGCGTCACTTCTCGCTCAAGCGCGCCCCCCAGCTGCAGATCCTGCTCGAAAGTTTTGTCGCCCTGCTCGGCGGCGATTCCGAACGCCTGGAACAGGCCTTTGCGATCCAGCATACCGTCGGCGACACGAAGCGCTGGACCCTCACGCTCACGCCGCGCGACCCGAACCTGGCGCGCACGGTCAGTCGCATCGAGATCGACGGGCAAGGCAACGAGCCGCGCTGCATGCGCGTGCAGGAGGCGGACGGCGATCTCTCTATCGACCTGCTGGGCGAGCTCGCCGCCAAGATGCCAGCGACGCCGACGCGCGACGCGTTGGTGGCGCTCTGCCAGGGCGGCTGAGCATGCATCGCCGCGGGCGCTGGGTCCTGCTGGTGCTGTGGCTGGCGACGCTGGCCGCACTGGGCTGGATGGTGTCGCAGCGCCTGCGCATAAGCACCGATCTACGCAGCTTCATGCCGGCGCCGACCACGCCCGATCAACGCCTGTTGATGGAGCAGGTGGGCGAAGGTCCCGGTTCGCGGCTGTTGCTGCTGGCCATTGCAGGCAAGTCCGACGATCAGCTTGTGGCACTGAGCCAGGGCTTGGCGGCGGCGCTACGCAAGGATGAGCACTTCAGCCAGGTGATCAACGGCAGTTTCGACATCGCCTCGCTCGACGACCGTCTGCTGCCCTACCGCTATCTGTTGTCGCCGACGCTGGATACCCAGCGCCTGGATGCCGCGTTCCTGCGCGACGAACTGGAGCAACGGCTGGAGGACCTCGCCTCGCCGGCCGCCGGCTTGCTGAAGGGGCTGCTGCCGCGCGACCCCACGCTTGAAGTCCTCAAGCTGGCCGAGCGATGGACGCCGCCGAAGTCGCCGGATGTGCGCAACGGCGTGTGGTTCTCGGCGCAGAACGAGGCATTGCTGCTGGTGCAGACGCATGCGCCAGGCTTCGATCCGGATGCGCAGGCCATCGCCATTGACGGCATTCGACGCGCCTTCGACGCACTGCCCGATCATCAGGGCGCCGCGCTCACGCTGAGCGGTCCCGGTTATTTCAGCGTGCTGGTGAATGCGCAGACCCGCGGCCAGGCCGAGTGGATCGGCCGTATCTCCACCGTGGGCTTCATCGTGTTGCTACTGCTGGCTTACCGCAGTGTCAGCTCGTTGCTGCTGTCGGCCCTGCCGATCGCCAGCGCCGCCCTGGCCGGCATCGCCGTGTTGGTGTGGCTGTTCCCTCAGGTGCACGGTATTACGCTGGCCTTTGGCTTCACCTTGCTGGGCGTGGCGCAGGAGTACCCGATACGCGTACTCAGTCATCGCCGCGCCGGCGAGGATGCCGTGCAAAGCGTGCGTGATTTGTGGCCGCTACTGCTGACCGCCATTGCTTCGGCCTGCATTGCCTATGCCGCGTTCTACGCTTCAGGCGTGAATGGATTGCGCCAGCTGGCGGTGTTTACCGTGACTGGCTTGCTGGTGGCGGGTTTCAGCACGCGCTATCTGCTGCCGTACTTGTTGCCCGCGCGGGTGCGCGATGTGGCCGACATGCCCTGGTTGATCGCCGCGCGCCGGTACGCCGATGCACTGCCGCGGCCACGGTGGATCCCGTGGGTGGTGGCGCTGGCGACCGTACTGATGCTCGCCTTGGCGCAAGGGCCGTTCTGGCAAAACGATCTGGCTGCGCTCACTCCGTTGCCACGCGACCTGCTGCAGCGCGACGCACGCCTGCGCGAGGCCCTGGGTGCACCGGATGTACGCTACTTGCTGATCTTGCAGTCATCGAGCGAACAAGGTGTGCTGGCCTTGTCCGAGCGCATCGAACCGGCGCTGGACGCCCTGGTCGCGCGACATGCAGTGGACGCGGTCGAGTTGCCATCGCGCTATCTCCCCAGCGATGCCGTACAACGTGCACGCCAGCAGAAGCTGCCGGACCGCCCGCTGCTGCAGCAGGCTTTGAACGAGGCCTTGCGAGGCATGCCGTTCCAGCCGGGCCTGTTCGCTCCCTTCGTCGACGATGTGCAGAAGGCGCGCGCATGGCCGCCGCTGACGCCGGCGCGTTTTGCGGCGTCCCCCTTGGGACAACGCCTGTCCGCCATGCTGGTGCAGCGCGACGACCAATGGCTGGGTCTGGCTACGCTTAGCGGGCTGCATGACGTGACCGCGTTGCAGGCGTTGGCGCAGGCCAGCGGTGGGGCCGTGCGCCTGCTCGATCTCAAGGATGCCGCAGAGTCACTGGTGGTCGACTATCGCGCTCGCATTCTGCATGCCTTGCTCGCCGCGACGGTATTGCTCGTACTGGTCATCACGCTTGCCCTGCGCAGCGTTCGTCGGGCCTGGCACGTACTGGCGCCGATGACCCTGGCGACCTTCCTGGTGCTGGCGGTCGAGCGTGTGGCCGGGGTCGAGATTTCGCTGTTCCATCTGGTGGCGCTGATCCTGGCGGCCGGCCTCGGGCTGCACTACGCGCTGTTCTTCGAGCGCGACACGGGCGATGCCGCCGAGCAGCGGCGCACCCTGCATGCCACCCTCGTGTGCGTGCTCTCGGCCTTGCTGGTCTTTGGCATGCTGGCCTGGAGCTCCATTCCGGTGCTGCGCGCCATTGGCCTGACGGTGAGCCTGGGTGTGGCCTTCCATTTCTGCCTTTCCATCATGATGGCTCCGCATGCTCGCCAAGACTGACTGGGCACCGCTCATTCCCCACCAGGGCGCGATGTGCCTGCTGGATGCCGTACTCGCGTGGGATGCCACGAGCATTCACGCGACGAGCCTTGGCCATGCCAGGGCCGATCACCCATTACGCGGCAAAGATGGCCTGCACGCGGTCAACCTGGTCGAGTACGGCGCGCAGGCCATGGCGGTGCACGGCGCGCTGCTCGCGCGTGACCGGGGCGTGATGGAGCCGCGCCAGGGTCGCCTGGTCAGCGTGCGTGAGGTGGTGCTTGCGGTCGAGTTCGTCGATCAGCTGGATGGCCATTTGGACGTCCATGCGCAGTGCCTGTATGCCGACGATACCGGGGCACAATATGCGTTCCGCGTGGAGCATCGTGATCAGGTGCTGGCCAGCGGACGCGCCGCCGTCATCCATCCCGCCACATGATCCGGCGTTCAGCCCGGCGCCATCGCCGGGCACGCCACCGTCAGCTTACGGCCGTGTCGTAGACCAGCGGCTGCGACGCTCGCGAGCGTCGATAACTGGCGACGACGTTGCCTTGTTGGATGAGCTGGCCGATGGTGTAGCCGGTAATGCGCGCGATATCGC
>DASXND010000271.1:0-7772 GCA_036495265.1 Dyella sp. | reverse complement strand
CTACGACGCGCTCGAAAAGCTGCTCACGCGCGGCGTCAGTTTCGATGCCGTGTTCGCCGCCAGCGACCTGATCGCCATCGGCGCCCTGCGCGCGCTCGCCGATCACGGGCTGAAGGTGCCGGACGATGTGGCGCTGGCCGGCTTCGATGACATCACCATGGCCAGCTTCGTCAATCCGCCACTGACCACGGTGTTGCAGGACACCAAGCAGGCGGGCGAGATCCTGGTCGACAACTTGCTGCGGCTGATCCGCGGCGAACCGGCGGAGAGCGCCATGCTGCCAGCGCGGTTGATCGTGCGCCGGTCTAGTTTGCGGGCTCGCTGACGCTCGATCGCGCACAGGGTGCGCTCCTACAGGCGATCAGGCGCCAGGATGTCCCTTTTCATTCATCAGCCGGGTGAGCTCGGCGACGAAGTCCGCGCGCGTGGCCACGGCATCCAGCAGGAAGACCTGCACATCATGCGCGCCCACCGTGGCATGCAGCGCGCCATCGTCCGCCACCCGGACGTCGCCACCGCCCAAAGCGGCTTTCCATGTACCTGGCTGCACGTAGTCCGTGATATCAAACGAGGCGGATGCATCACCCTTGTTGAGCAGCACCAGGGCGATCTGATGCTGACCGCCCTTCTGGTAGACGCGATAGAACGCTGCCTGGTCGCCCTTGAACTGCAGCGGCAGCATCAAGCCCTTCTGCAATGCCGGGGTGCGGGCGCGTAGCTGGGCAATGCGCACCAGTTGCTGATAGATGCGGCTCTTCGGCGCTGCATCGATGCGCTCCTGACCGAAATAGTTGCGATTGCCCTGGTGCTCGGCGCGCCCGCGCATGAAGCCTACTTCCGAACCGTAATAGACGGCCGGAATGCCGCGCGCAGTGAACAGCCAGTTGTGCGCGTCGATGAAACCATCGTCCGTGGCGTTGAGGCGCGCCATGTCGTGGTTGTCGTAGAACGTCACCACCTCGTACGGATTCGCATACGGGCCATTGCGCAGGTACAGCCGCTCGGCGACGCGTGCGTAATCACTGTGCGGGTGCTCGAACACTTCGGCCACGCGCTGGCGCAGCGGAAAATCCAGCACACTGATGCCACCGTTACGTGGCCAGGTGTACTGGCCGATGTTGTCCGGGTTGTAGTCGAACGCCTCGCCAAACATGAAGAAGCCGGGATGCCTCGCGCGGATGCGCGTAGCAAACTGCTTCCAGAACGCGGTCGGCATATGACTGATGGTGTCGATGCGAAACGCATCCGCGCCCTGGTCCGCCCATTGCAGATAGGCGCCGACGAAATAATCGAGCACCGCCGGATTTTCGTCGTTGTTGTTGGACAGCTGCGCCAGGTCGTCGTATGCGTGATAGAACCGATGCAGTGGATTGCGCACCGGATCCAGATCCGCTGGCGCCAGGTTCTGGTGGTCGGCTATCAGCTTGCCGTCCTTATCGACGATCTGCCCAAACATGGGCTGCGCCACCGGCATGCTGAACGACGGTGAGCCATGGTTGGCGACGATGTCGAGCACGGTCTTAAGCCCCTGCGCGCGCATCTTCTGCGTGAACTGGGCGAAGTCGAGGTCCTTGCTGGGCAGGTGGACATCGAGCTTGTAGAAGTTCACGCCCCAATAGCCGTGATAACCGGCCTTGCCGCGGTCAGCGAGCGAGGCGCCCCAGGTCACCGGATCGCCACCGGTAAAGGCCTCATCCGGATTCTGCACGATCGGCGTAATCCACACCGCACCGAAGCCCATGCCGCGGATATAGCCGGCGTTGTCCAGGATGCCTCTGAAGTCGCCCCCCAGATAACCGATGTTGTCGGCCTCGCCGTTCGGACCCTGGATGGGAATGTCGAAAGTGTGGTGCGCGCCGCCCTGCTCGCGGTGATCGTTGGAAGGATCGCCGTTGACGAAACGGTCCGTCATCACGAAGTAGATCGCGTTGGAGGCGAAGGGCACATCGGTGCCGTAGAAATCCCGCGGCACGTTGTCGGCAGACGCAGCCCGGCCACCGAGCACGGCGAGCGAGAGGCCTAAGGCGACCGTGATGGATGAACGAATGCGCATGGCGTCAATGGCGTCCTGTGCTGGCGGCGGCGGAAAGTTCGAGGGCCGGTTCACTCACCCGTAGCGTGCACAGACCGGCAATCATCAGGCTGGCGCCGCCCATGGCCAGCGCCCAGATGGGCTGCCCGTGGAAGAACAGTCGCAGCAGCATGCCCAAGACGCTGGCTGCCAGCAGCTGCGGTATCACGATGAAGAAATTGAAGATGCCCATATACACGCCCATCTTCGCGGCGGGCAGGTTGTCCGACAGCAGTGCATACGGCAACGACAGGATGGAGGCCCAGGCGAAGCCCACGCCCACCATCGACAGCAAGAGCCAGTGCGGGTCGCGAATCAGCAGGAACGAAAGCAGGCCCGCGCCGCCAAGCCACAGGTTCACCAGATGGCTCATGCGCAGGCCCCAGTGGCGCACCATCCAGGGGATGGCGATGGCAGCCACGGCCGCGAAGCCGTTGTACGCGGCGAACAGCACGCCGACCCAATTGGCACCCTCGTTGTAAGCCGCTGAATGCGTATCGGTGGTGCCGTAGTGCGTAGCGGTGACCGCGGCCGTGGTGTAGATCCACAGCGCGAACAAGGCGAACCAGGAGAAAAACTGCACCCAGGCCAGGCGGCGCATCGATGCGGGCATGCCATACAGGTCACCCGTCACCTGCCGCAGCATGCCCTGGCTGCGCGTGGCCGAGAGCCAGGCGAACAGGAGGCCGAACGCGGTGAATCCGCCGGCGAGCAGATAGAGCTCTTTCTCCAGCGCGTAGAAACGAATCGCCGCCAGCAACAGCACACCGATGCCCAGCAACACCAGGCCGACGCGCCAGGCAGTGGATACGTCGGTCGCATGCGTTTCCACTGCGTTGTCGGCGAACGACTCCAGCTGCTCCGGCGGATATTCACGCGTGGAAAGCACCGTCCATAGCACCGACACCAACAGCACCGCGCCGCCGAGATAGAAAGCGTACTTCACCGTATCCGGAATGCCGCCCGTGCCTGCCACATTGCTGATGCCGAGCTTGGCGAGCAGCCACGGCAGCAGCGAGGCGATCACCGAGCCCACGCCGATAAAGAAGCTCTGCATGGCATAGCCGAGCGGACGCTGCCGAGGCGGCAACTGGTCGCCCACGAAGGCACGGAAAGGCTCCATCGAGATATTGATGGTCGCATCCAGGATCCACAGCAGGCCGGCCGCCACCCACAGCGCCGGCGAGTTGGGCATGACCAGCAGGGCCAGCGTGGAGAGCACGGCACCGATCAGGAAGTACGGGCGCCGACGACCCAACCGGGTCCAGGTGCGATCGGACAGGTGCCCGACGATCGGCTGTACGATCAGGCCAGTGAGCGGCGCGGCGATCCACAGCACCGGGATATCGGCCACATCCGCGCCCAGCGTCTGGAAGATGCGACTGACATTCGCGTTCTGCAGCGCAAAGCCGAACTGGATGCCAAGAAAACCGAAGCACACGTTCCAGATCTGCCAGAACGACAACTCGGGCTTGCGCTTCATGGCGTCAGGGTTCCGCTAGCTACGGGTGCGATCAGCAATGCCTCGATGGCGGCGTCGTTCACCGGACCGTCGGCACCGCCCTGCCCGCCGGTGTAGTGGGCGTTGTGGCGCAGAAAACTCATATTGAATCCCTGATCGAGGCGGAAACGACACAGCGCGCCGGCACTCGCCGTGAAGGTGGCGGAGGTGGAGCGTTGCACGCCATCGCTATGTGGCAGCACCAACGGGAAGCGCTGTGGTGCGGCCCCGTCGCATCGTATGTCTAGCAGCTTCACCCCGGCGGTGATTCCCGTATTGATCGGGCCATGGTCATTGGTATACGCCAGCGAGACGCGGAACTTGCCGCTGGTCGTTGCCTTCCATTGCCGCGGCCAGGCACTGTCGATATGAAACTCCGTGCCCTTGCAGGTTTCCGCACTCGGCAGCGACTCCCACCCATCCTTGCCGATGGTGGTGACCTGGAAACACTGCATCGATGCACGCGGGGGCAACGTGGTCTTGCCGACCACCTCGCCATAACGCCGACCGTCGATGTACAGCACCGCCTTGTCGGCGACAGCCAGTTGCCAGCCCTCGGGCGTATCGACCACCATCGGAGCGGCTGGCGTTGCCGGTGCGAACAGGGGTGCATCCATGCGCAGCGGAGCCGCCCCCGATGCGATCGCCGTCAATTCCACCACGGTTTCGTCGCCGTCATGGCGCTGCGCTTTGGCGACCAGCAGATCGCCATGCAGCGTTTCCGGGCGTACCAGGGTGATGCGTCGACCCGCCAGGTCGAGACTGATCGTCTGCTTGTCTCCGAACAGCTGCGGCAGCCACGACACCGGCAGCTTCGGCGCGACGCTGCCATCGTCGCCCACACCGAACACCCCGCCGATGACCATGTCGAGATAACCGGCCACCGACCACAACTGGCGCGGCGAATCGACGACTGGACCACTCAGTGCGCCGTCTTCGACGTGCACGGACTGGGTGGCCAGTTCGAAGTTTTCCATATTCGATGCCGACAACGCCGCACCGCGCAGTAAAGAATCCATTTCATGGGCGATGCGCGGTGCGTCGTTGACGCTGCGCGCGGCGCGCAGCGCATACGCACTGACGAACGGCCAGATGGCCCGGTTGTGGTAAATCGGCTGGTCGGCGCGCTCCGGCCAGATCACCGGACTGCCCGATGACCAGGCCGGATAGTTGGCCAGCGCCTGTCGTGCGCGCTTCGGGTCGGCCACGCCACTGGTGATCGCCAGCGACAGGCCGAGCAGATCATAGGCCTCGATCGGCATCGCCCCGGCGCCGACGTAACTCATATACATGCCGCGATCGGCACGCCAGAAATGCGCATTGATGGCGCGTTTCAGCGCGTCGGCCCGGGCGCGATACTGCGACGCCAGGACATCGCGGCGCTGCTCGGCCAAGCTGGCTGCCAGCTGCAGCGCCTGGTAATGCAGCACATTGGTGGACAACGCATAGGACTCGGCGATGAAGCGGACGTCCTTCGCGGTCCCCTCGGGGTAGCTCTGCTCGCGCCAGTCCAGAAACGAGGTCTCGCCGCGATAGAGGCCCACCTGCTCGTCGAAGACATACAGGCGGTCCTGCGCCAGCGTATCGGTAAGCGCGCGCCAGGTTTCATCGGCAAAAGCAGGGTCGTCCAGCAGATGCCGCGCGCCCAGGAACCACACCACACGATCGGTACTGATCGGCCAGCTGCCGCCGGACCCGGTGTCCTGCATCACGTAAAGCCCCTGGGGCATGGACGGCTCACGCACTTCGGACAGCTTGAAGCGCAACGACTGCCGCGAACGCGCCGGATCGATGCGCCACAAGGCAAGATCCACCGCGTAGGACAGGTCGCGCGTCCACACGTAATGCCACTTCTCACCCGTCTCGAAGCAATCGCAGGCGATCGACTCACCGTGGTCGAAGGCGCTGTCGCGGATCGCCGCCACCGAATCCCGGCGCAAATCGTCCTGCGCCATCGCAAACAGCCCGTCGAACAACGGGCTGGCGGTATGCACGGTGAGCTTCTGGGCAGGGATACGTCGCTCGGCCTGCGGTGAGCGCAGCAGGAAGCTGCCATCGGCCACCGCACTCATGTTCGCTGTCTTGCCCTGCCAGCTCACACTGTTATGGGTATCGCTGGGTGTGGCGGCTTCCGCATGCGCGAGGCTGGCGCACAGCAGCGCGCCGCAGGCAAACGCCGATGCGGTGCGCTGGGCCAACCGGGAGGTCTTGCGCAGGCTCATGGATGGTTCGCTATTGAAGTGAGTTGCACATGGCGGTCAGCGCCCGCCGTGATCTTCACATAGGTGACTTCCCCGTAGCGATCCTTCCCGCGCGCCCAGCCTTCGCCGGGGGCATCACGCAGGGCTTCCACGCTATCGAACCTGGGCAAGGCCTGCCCGCCATTGTTCACGGCGCCTGCCACGTCGCCGTGAAACGCAAGAACGTAGTGTCGCAACGCCGGCCGGTAGCTGCCCGAGGGAGCGCCGGTGTCGAACGTCACCACGCCGTCCTGGCGCTGGACCGAGAGCGGCTGCAGGAAGTAGTCGCCTTTCTCGTAGCCGTAGGTATTGCCGTCATCGTCGTAGTAGTCGAAGTGCGTCTGTTCTTCGGCAGGGAACACGTTGACGTCAAGCGTGGTCACCGGCTTCTGGTCGACGTAGTCCATCGGCGCTTGTTGCGGGATGATTGCGCCTTCGCGAATGAACAACGGGATATCGCTCCAGCCCGTCGCATCGACCGGCAGCGTGATGTCCTTGCCGCCTTCGTAGACTTTGCCATCCGCGTAGCCGATCCAGCGCCCCTTGGGCAAGGCCAGCTGCTTGCGGGTCTGGCCCTGCTCCACGATCGGCGACACCAGCAGGTACTGGCCGAACATCCAGGCATCGATGCGATCGCGCTGCGCGGCGTCGTTGGGATATTCAAACTGCAGTGGCCGCACCAGGCCCACCCCGTGTACGTGGTTCTGGTATTCGTAGGCGTAGATATACGGGATCAGCGCATAGCGCAGGCGGATCGCTGCCGTTGCCGCTTTCTCGGCCACCGGGCCATAGACCCATGGCTGGCGCTTCTGGCCAAAATCGCCATGCACGCGGAACATCGGCGTGAACGCGCCGAACTCGATCCAGCGCGCGTAGTTCTCGTCCGTGGGGCGCGGCGCCTTGAAGCCGCCACCATCCATGCCCCAATGCATCGCGCCGACATCGAACGCCGCCAGCATGCGCTGGCGCTGCGCCGCCATGCTGGCGAAGCCGCTCTGGATATCGCCCGACCAAACGCCATAGGCATAGCGTTGCGAACCGAGGTAGAAGTTGCGATTGACCGACCACACGCGCTGGTCACTGTGGGCACGCTGGCCCTCATACAGCGCGCGCTGCATGTTGAGAAACTGGGTGTCGACGCCGCTATCGTCCGCTTCGTCGTTCCACCAGCCGACGATGCCGGTGTCGTAGGAATGCTTGAGCGCGTCGTTGAAGAACCAGGCGCGCGCCGCCGGGTTGTCGAAGTCGATATCGCGCACGGTCTTGTGCGAGAAGTAGTCCGGTGCCGGCTTTGACTGGGCCAGCCAATAGCCGTGCTCGCTCGCCTCGCGACCTTCGACCGTGTCCACGTGCACGCGTGGCTTCATGATGCCGGTCATGCGCATGCCGCGCTGGTCCATCTGCTGCTTGAGCTTGCCGTCGGGACCATCCGGGAATTTCTCGGTGTTCCAGCGGAATTCGCCCATGTCCTCGCCCCACGCCTTCCAGTCGAAGTCGAAGGTGAAGTTGTCGATGGGGATGTGCTTGGCGCGATAGGTATCGACCAGCGACAAGGCCTCTTGCTGGTCGATGCCCCACTGGCTGTTGGTGAAGCCCATGGACCACTTCGGAAACATCGGCGCCGCGCCGCTGAGCTGGCGCAGACCGGCGAAGATGTCTGCTGGCTGGCCAGCCAGCAAATAGAGCGTGCGCACGGGTTCGTGCTCCGTGCGAATACCAATCGTCGTGTCCGACAGGTCGAAGCGGGCCGGCTCGGCATCAGCGAGCACGCCGTAGCCAGCCGTGCTCCATACCAACGGCGCGCCGGTGTGGCCTTGATTGCCGGCCGTCGCGACCTGCTTGCCCTGGCGCAGCAAATCACCGGTCGCCGCATCGAAGGCGTTGAGGCCGCCGATGCCGTATTGCGGATCGCCCTTGGCGTGACGCAGCGACCAGCGGCCTTCGGCGGCATGCGCAAGAT
>DASXND010000270.1:0-5090 GCA_036495265.1 Dyella sp. | reverse complement strand
GCAACTTCTCCGCCTGGCGATGCCCTTCAGGCTTGTGTCCCGCGCAATGCTACGAGCTCTTCAGGCCATTTTCTTTGGGTTACTTTTCTTTTGGGCCAGCAAAAGAAAAGTGACTCGAGCGCCGGCAGGCGATCGAAACGCTCGCTGCGTAAGCGGCAAGCTGGCGCTACCGCTCGGTTGTCGCGTCATCGCGAGCACCCACCCCTCATCCCAACCTTCTCCCCAGAGGGGAGAAGGAGCAGGAGCGCCCGCTGCGTCCCACAGGGACTTCCTTCGCTCGTAGGCGGCACGCTGGCGAAAATACCCGGCCTCCTAGGGCAGCGCGAAATGGTGTTCGCGCTGCAGCCACACTTCGGCCATCTTGGGCGTGGCGAACAGGAAGCCCTGGCCGTAACGGCAGCCGATGCGCAACAGGGCGTCGCGCTGCTCTTCTTCCTCGATGCCTTCGGCAATCACCTGCATTTGCAGCGAGTCGGCCAGCGCCTGGATCGCGCGCACCACGGCCGTGCCGTGTCCGCCCTCGCGCGGCAGTTCCACGATGAACGAGCGGTCGATCTTCAGCGTTTCGATCGGGTACTGGTGCAAATAGCTCAACGACGAATAGCCGGTGCCAAAGTCGTCGAGCGCAATGCTGACGCCATGCGAGCGCAGGTTGTCGAGCATGCGCTTTACCTGGATGGCGTTCTCCAGCAAGGCGCGTTCGGTGACTTCGATGCGCAGGCAGTGCGGCGGCAGGTGATGGGACGCGATCAGGTCGAGCAGGCTGCGATCCAAGTCCGGCGAGCGGAAGTGGCGGCCCGAGACGTTGATGCTGACGAATCCATCGGGGCCCGCCAGTGCCTCGGCCTGCGTGCATACCTGTTCGAAAATCTGCCAGTCGATACTTTCCGCGCAGCCGCTCTCTTCGGCCACGGCGAGGAAGTCGCCCGGCGTAAGCAGGCCACGGTCGGGATGGCGCCAGCGCAGCAGCGCTTCGTAGCCCACAGTACGACCGGTCTTCAGCTCCACGATGGGCTGGTAGAACGGTACGAACTCGTTGCGGCTCAGGGCACGGCGCAAGTCGCCCTCCATCTCGAGCAGGGACAGCGCCTCGCGGCGCAGGCGATCGTCGAACACCGCCGCGCGATGGCGACCCTCGTCCTTGGCGCGGTACATGGCAGCATCGGCGTCGCGCAGCAGTTCTTCAGGGCGCTGATAATGCGGGCTGGGCAGGGCGATGCCGATCGAGGCCGAGGTGAAGATCTCCTTGGCGCCGAGACGGAACGGCGTCTGCAACTCGTCGATAATGCGCTCGGCAATCAGCAGTGCCATCTTCGGATCGGTGATGCCTTCGGCCAGCACGGCGAATTCGTCACCACCCAGGCGTGCCACCACGTCGCGCGTTTTCAAGCAGGCGCGGATGCGTCCACCGACCTGGAACAGCAGGTCGTCACCCACCAGGTGGCCCACCGAGTCGTTGATGACCTTGAAGCGGTCCAGGTCGATAAAGAGGATGGCGAACAGTTCCTGCGTATCGCTGTGGTAGCGCTGCAGCGCCTGTTCCATGCGCTGGAGCAGGAGGGTGCGGTTGGGCAGGCCGGTCAGCGAGTCGTGCAGCGTTTCGTACTTCAGGCGGCGCTCGACCCGCTCGCGCTCGGCGATCTGCTCGCGCAGGTCGCGATTGGCGAGCGCCAGCGCGCGAGTGCGCTCGGTCACCCGGCGCTCAAGGCTCGCATAGGCCTGCTTCAGCGATTCGGTGGTGTGCTTGCGTTGCAGGGCATTGGCCACGTGGTAGCCGACGAAGGTCAGCAACTCCTGGTCGCGCACATCGTAGGTGTGCTCGGGCGAGTAGCTCTGCACGGCCAGCACGCCCATGGCGCGGTCACCCCAGACCAAGGGCACGCCAAGCCAGCAGACCGAGCGCGAACCCCGATGGGTGAGTTCACCCAGGCGCGACAGGCGTTCGAATTCCTCCGGGTCGGCCAGCAGCGGCTTGGCATGGCGCAACACGTACTCGGTCACGCCACGGCCGTGCGCGCGCGGCAGGCGAATCGTGTCGAATTCGTCGACGGAGTAGGGAAAGCTGAGCGTCTTCTGCTCTTCGTCCAGCAGCGCAATATAGAAATTGCGCGCATACAGCAGGCCGCCGATCACGCGATGGACGGCGGCGTAGAAGTTGTCCAGGCTTTCCGAGGCATTGGCTAGTTCGGCAATGCGAAACAGCGCCGCCTGCAGCCGCTCGCCACGCTGGCGCTGCAGCACCTGCTGGCGCAGCACGCGGTTGGCCTCGCGCAGCGCGGCCGTGCGGCTGGAGACGCGTCGTTCCAGCTCTTCGTGCGCTTCGCGACGCTCCAGTGCGGTCTGCACATGCTTGGCCACGTAGCTGAGCAGCTCGCGGTCGTGCTGGGTGTAATGCGTGTCCTCGCGATAGCTTTGCATCACGATGCCACCCACGACGCGGCCCTCGCGCAGCAAGGGCACGCCCAACCAGTGCTCGCATACCGGGCCCAGGAGCACGAAGCGCCCCTGGAACTGCTGGGTCAGTTCGGCCACCGAACCCATGATCGCCTGGCCGCATTGCAACAGGTTCCAGGTCAGGCTGTGACGCATCTCCTGCAGCGGCACGCTCTCGTCGGGCGAGGGCGGCTCCTTGTCCATGGTGTCGACGTAGTACGGGAAGCGCACGCTGTCGGTGGCTGCGTCGTACAGCGCGATATAAAAGTTTTCCGCATACATCAGGCTGCCGAGAATGGCGTGCAGCGAATGCATCATCTCGGTCATGTTGTGCTCGGCGCTCGCCTGGTCGGCGATGGCGTAGAGCGCGCGCTGCAGCCGCTCGGCTAGCGCGAGTCGCGAAATGGCCTCATACAGCCGCGACGTTTCGGCCAGCTGGCGCAGCCGGGACGCCGACAGTCGGCCGAGCCAGGCCAGATGGTCGTACAGCGAGTCCGGCGTGACGGCATCGGGCAACTCCAGCACCAAGGTGCGCAGCCCCTGCGGATCTTCGGCCAGATCCAGTGGGGTGGTGCCGTCGCTGGCGGAGGGTTCGTCACCGATCAGGCGCCAATGCAGACGCCCGCCGATGCCGAGTTCGCCCAGCATGGCTTCGCAAATCTCGAGCACGCTGGCGGCGTCGGAAGCGCGGAACAGCCGCTCCACGGCCGCATGCATGGCAGCAACGTTTCCGTCAGCGGGCCATGGCACGAGTGTGTTGCTGGTAGAAGCCGAAGTCATCGGTCGCAGGCGAATTCGCGCATGGTGACGAGGCGGACTATATATCGCCTCCATTCAGCTTTGTTGCCCAGTGAAGCATATGAACGGCGGCGTGCAGGCGTTGGAGTCGCCCCGGACCCGGGTCGTAAGGAACCCTTTCGTAGGCTCGATGTCAAAAAATGGTGATTCCGCAGGTTCCGTCACACCTTTTGGGGTGCATATGAGGTGTTAGCAAAAAGTAAAACGTGATATCTTGATGCCCGATCGTCTCTGGGAGGGGGCGACCCATCCCGTTCATCCGTATCGCCGGGGGACTCGCGTCCATGCGCCGTTGGTTGTTGTCATTGCCCTTGCTGCTCATGCCGTTTATCGCGGCAGGACAGTCTGCGGCCAATGATCCCTACGACATGGCGGGGCAGATGCTCATGCAGCAGCCCGACCAGGTGGCCCAGTTCGGCCCCGGCGCGACGGTGCCGCTGTGGCGTGGTGCCGATGGTCGCTGGCTGGCCCTCAAAGCGGACAATGACACCTTGGCGGCGGCTCAGCGCGCGGATGCGCCGCTGCAGTTTCGTGCAGTGGACGCCGCCACGGTGCTGTCGAGCCAGGTGCAGTATGGCCTGGGCCCGAATCTGCAGGCGCACGCTGGCGTGACCGAGCACAACTGGGCCAACAATCAGGCGCCGCGCATCATCGGCACGGAAGTCGGTGCTACGTACGACGCCGGCCGCTACAGCCTGGGTCTGAGCGTGGGTTCCGACACGATTCCCAATGGCGCCACGCTTCCGCGTCTGCTGCCGGGCGCCATCCCTGGCGTCAACGGCTTGTCCGGTTTCGATAGCAGCACGCAGGTCAATGCGCGCGGTCGACTGGCGTTGGATAGCAAGAGCGGCATCGACCTCGGTGCCAGTGTCGGGCGCGTGCGCCTGCTGCCGGGCAACCTGATGGGCGTCAGTACGCTGGATCAGAAAGCGGTGAGCTTCGGTGTCGATCGCGGCCCGCTGAGCGGCAGCATCGTCGGTCGTGTCATGCAGCCCGATACGGCGATGCCAGGCGCGGCGTATAACCCGGATCGTCGCTGGAGCAGCATCGACCTGGGCGTGACCTGGCGTCTGCCCTGGCAGGGTCAATTGAGCATCGGTGCGCAGAACGTGTGGTCGTCGGGCAATGCGATCAACACGCCGACCGGCCCTGAGCCTGACCAGTCGCGCACCCCGTACGTGCAGTATCACCAGGACCTGTAACCGTCCGTTGCCGCGGTTCGCGCTGTCATGGCGCAGCATCCAGCTCGTGGTTCCACACCTATCAAGCCAAGGGCCGCATGACATGACGCCATGCAGCCCCGTTGCGTTTGCGGCGCTAGCTCAATCTTGCTGACGGATGCGCAGGTCACCGCTGAACGTCTCGATGGCGATCTTGCCGCTGCCCGAACCGAGGGTGGTCTGGAGCGCACTCCCGGGCCCGTGTTCGGCTTTCTTCACCGTGCCGAAATCGCTGCGCAGGTCGCCGCTGAAGGTGTTGGCATGAATGGCTGCCGAGGTGTTGGCGGGTATCTGCAGTTGCACGTCGCCACTCATGCTGTCGACGTCGAGCGTGCCGCTCGTCGCGAGGCCGCCGGCGAGCTGCACGTCGCCGGAAACCGTGCTGAGGTTGAGCTTCTGCCACGGGCCACCGCTGACGCGAATACGCCCCGACACCGTCTGCAATTCCGCGTTATTGCCGACGCTGGGTGCGAGGATGTCGCCGCTGACCGTTTGCAGTGAGACCCGATCGGCATGGCCGGCCAGTTCGATGTTGCCGCTGACACTGTCCACTTCGGCGGAGGGCGTGCGGGCATTCACGCGCGCCTTGCCGCTGACGGCGTTGATCTTGATCTTGCCGCCGTCGATGCCGTCGATGCT
>DASXND010000269.1:0-5515 GCA_036495265.1 Dyella sp. | reverse complement strand
ATGCACGATCTCGCGGCTTTCTTTTCAGCGCAGCACCCGCCGCTGGCTGAAGCAAGGAAAACTCCATTGCCTTCTCTGGTGGCAGCCGGCAAGCAGTTGGCAATCGCCGGCAATGAACAAGGTGTTCCCGCCTGCTTCAGTTGTCATGGCCCTCAAGGAAAAGGCAATGGCGCGCGTTATCCAAGTATCGCGGGAGAGCCGTATGCTTTCGTCGTGAAGCGGCTGCAGCAGTTCCAGGCGCGTGCAAAAACCGGAACACCGAAGCCGGGGTCCATGACGGAAGTCGCCTCCAAGCTGACGGCCAAGGAGATCGATGAGGCGGCAGCCTTTTTTTCGGTGCTCAATCCGTAGCGGGAAGTTGTGCAAAGGAAGGCGCGAACGCTGCGAGTGCTTTCGCCAGAACACACGTCCAAGGGCGTCCCAAGAGTTCGCGCAAGCTGGACCGTCCGGTCATTTAGCGTCATCGACTCCATCCCTACCGGGTCAGACCGATGGCTGGCGACGGCGTTGCGCGACCGCGGCCATCAATCGGGCCAGCTTTTCCGGGTTGCGCTGCACGTAGACACGGGTGATGTGCTCGCCATCGCTTTCGTAGGACTGGGCGGACTCCAGTTCACCGTTGATATAGCGCAGCACGGCGTACTGGCCATTGATCATCGCCAGCTCGATGCGCAGCGCATCCTTGTTGCGCAGGTTGGCCGCGAAGAAGAGCTGGGCGATACGCTGCCCGCCGACCATTGGCTCGGGGAAGGTGGTGACGAGGCCGCCACCATCGCCCATCAGCACGGCAGCATCCGCCAGCATGGACTTCATTCCGGCAAAGTCACCTTGCGCGAGGGCCTCCGTGAAGCGCCGCATCAGTTTCTGGTGCGCCTCGCTTGGCGCCCCGAGCGGCGGTTGCTCCTGGCGCAGCTGCAGCTTGGCCCGGTGCACGATCTGGCGACAGGCGGCCTCGCTCTTGCCGATCACCTGGGCCACCTCGGCGTAGTCCACGTCGAACACTTCGCGTAGCAGGAAAGCAGCACGAGCCTCGGGCGCCAAGCGTTCGAGCACGGTAAGAAAGGCGACGGAGACCTCGTTGGAGAGCTCCTCGATGTCCTCTGGCGTGGCGGGCCATTCGGTGAGCACCGGCTCGGGGAGCCAGATGCCGACGTACTGTTCTCGCCGTGCCTTGGCCGAGCGCAAGCGGTCGATTGCTATCCGCGTAGTCGTCGTCACCAGCCATGCTTCGCTGTTGTTGACGCTGGCCTTGTCCGCGTCGTGCCAGCGCAGCCAGACGTCCTGCACGATGTCCTCGGACTCCGACACGGAGCCGAGCATGCGGTAGGCGATGCCTTGCAGCCTGGGGCGTAGTTGGTGAAACGTGGCAGTAGCAGCGTCCATGGTTCGAAGACGTTTGGCCCAGAGCAGTTGTGACAGCCTACGCCGACCGGGCTGGCGGCGTCGCACGCGCAGTTTTCGTCGCAAGCCCTGGTCGGGCCCACAGCCTCGACGAACGGGAGACCGGCGTCTTCATGGCGGCGAACCCATAAGTGGAAATTGAGAGTTCAGGGCTCCAGGCGCAACACCGGCTCGCCCTGGTTCTTCAGCAGCAGCACCAGGAACTTGGCCGGCTTGGTCTGGCTGGCGTTACGGCCGACCGTGTGCACGTCGTCCGGCCCTTCATAGAAGGTCTGCCCTGGCGTCAGCGTCACTTCCTTGCCGCCCTTCAGCCCCATCACGATGGAACCTTCGAGCACGTAGACGAAGGCATGCGCGTTGTGCCGATGCACCGGGTCGACGGCGCCTGGTGGATACACCACGGTGATCATCAGGGCTTCCTTGCCGGGATAGTCCTTCAAGGCCTTGGTCATCAGCTCCGCCACCTTGGCCTGTGGCGGAGTCGCGGCGGAGGATGCCGGCGTGGCTGCCTGGGCGACTGCCACGCCGGAGGCGAGCAGACAGAGCAAGCCAAATGTCCTGAACGTACGCATCAGTGTTTCCTTGTGCGCGGCCCGCAGCGAGGGGCATGAAGTTGAACCAGCGACCGACGCGACGTGATCGCGCCGATCGGATCTCAGCCCAGCCCGGCCTTGTCGAGTCCGTAGGCCTTGTCGAGCACGCCGGGGACGGACCTGAAGGCGATATTGATGCGATTCCAGGCATTGATCGCCATCACCGCGTAGGTGAGATCGGTGAGCTCCTTCTCGGAGAACTGCTCGCGTGCGAGCTCGTACACATCGTCCGGAACGCCATGGGGCGGTAGCTGAGTCAAGGCCTCAGTCCAGGCCAGCGCGGCGCGCTCGCGGGGGCTGAACAAGGTGGATTCGCGCCAGGCCGACAGATGAAACAGGCGCAATGGTCGCTCGCCATCGATCACAGCCTGCTTGAGATGCATGTCCAGGCAGAAGGTGCAGCCGTTGATCTGCGAAGCGCGAATCTCGACGAGATGGGAGATGGCTTTTTCAATGCTTGACTGGGTGACCAGCGTACTGAAGGCGACGAGTTTCTTGAAGAGCTCGGGCGATTGCTGGAGGTAGTCGATACGTTGGGTCATGGATTTGAATCCTCGGTAGGCGCATGGCCATGCCTCAGATCGGCTGAGGTACCCGCTCGCGCACATTGGCGTGACGAGCCCAGCCTAAGTTCGATGCGAAGCTCGCAGTAGATCCGCCGACGGGCTCGCCGTGTTGCCTTGTGAGCACCAGTCTTTCGGTCCTGTCACAGGCGGCGTAACTGAAACGTCTAATAGGCAAGGGCCGGCCAACGCCGGTGTTCGACGCGCTTGGCGATGATTACAGCCGAGCCGTCCTTGATTCGATAGGCGACCCATGAACTTTGATTCCAAGGATCGACGCCGCAGCGCGAACAACGACGGCCTGGCGTCAACGTTCGCCGCGAGCTACGCCGGCGTCGTCGCGTTTATCGCCGTGGCAAGCGAGGGCGGTTTCGCCCGCGCCGCGGATCGACTAGGCATCGGCCGCTCCGCCGTCAGTCGCAGCGTGCGCAAACTCGAAGCCCAGTTGGGCGCGCGCCTGTTCCTGCGTACCACCCGTAGCACCTCGCTGACCTGCGAGGGCGAGTTGTTCTACCGGAACTGCCATCCGGGCGTCGAGCGGATCGTCCAGGCGCTGGAAGATATGCGCGAATTGCGCGAAGGGCCGCCGCGCGGACAGTTGCGCATCAGTGCGACGGTGGGTTTCGGGCGCCGCATCGTGGCGCCGCTGCTGAATGGTTTTCGCGCGCGCTATCCGGAAATCGCCATCGACCTCTTGCTCGACGATCGCACCATGGACTTCAGCACGGATCGGGTGGACGTGGCTTTTCGCAACGGGCGCATGGAAGACAGCCAGCTGATCGCGAAGCGGCTGGTTCCGATGCCGCTGCTGGTCTGTGCCGCGCCCGCGTATCTGCGCGCCCAGGGCATGCCACGGCAAGTGGAGGACCTGGCTGAACACGCCTGCATCAATTTCCGCGCGGCGTCGGGAAGGATCTGCGAATGGGAGTTCAAGGTCGGCGGCCGGATCATGAAATTCCTGCCGTCGTCCACCTGCACGTTCAACGATGACGAGCTGGTCCTGCAGGCCGTGCTCGACGGCCAGGGCCTCGCGCAGATGGGCGGCTGCCAGATCAGCGAACACCTGCGCGCCGGTCGGCTGGTGGCGTGCCTGGCGCAGTACGCGCCCGACGATCGTGCGCACTACCTCTGTTACCTGAGCCGGCAGCAGTTGCCAGCGCGCATCCGCGTCTTCATCGACTACATGACCACCGCGATACGCGCGCTGGACCTGCAGTGCGCGGCCGGCCTGAGCACGGCCTTGTCTGCACTCTCGGGCAGGCCGAGGGAAGTACTCGCGGCCGGCGTCGCCTGACGCCACCGCTAGTCCTGCGGCGCCAACGATTGATGCGCAGCGGGGAACACGGCGAGCCCGTCGGCAGTCCTAGCGGTCGTCGATGGCCACGCCTAGCATGAACGCACGACGTGCCATTGACGCCAACAGAAAGCAGAGGTCTCTCATGAAAATCGTCATCATCGGCGGTACCGGACTCATCGGCAGCAAGGTTGCAGAGCGGCTGCGTAAGGGCGGCCACGGGGTGCTCGCCGCCTCGCCATCCTCGGGCGTCAACTCGCTCACCGGCGAAGGTCTGGAGCCTGCCCTGGCAGGAGCCGACATCGTCGTCGACCTGGCCAACTCTCCCTCGTTCGAAGATCAGGCAGTGCTGGACTTCTTCGAGCGCTCCGGCCGTAACCTGCTCGCCGCAGAGAAGAACGCTGGTGTGAAACACCATCTGGCCTTGTCGGTGGTGGGCACCGATCGTCCAGCGCTGGCGACGAGCGGGTACATGCGTGCCAAGCTGGCCCAGGAGAAGCTGATACGCGCCGCCGGCATCCCGTACACCATCGTCCGTTCGACCCAGTTCTTCGAATTCCTTGGCAGCATCGCCGGCGCGGGCGGCAACGAGCAGGCGATTCATCTGTCAACCGGACTGATGCAACCGATTGCCTCCGATGACGTCGCGGATGCGGTTACCGACTGCACACTCGGCGCGCCGGTCAATGGCACGGTGGAGATCGCGGGCCCGGAGAGGGCCCCGCTAGCCGAGCTGGTGCAGCGCTTCCTCACCCGTGTCGGTGACCCGCGCAAGGTCGTAGCGGATCCGAAGGCGCTTTACTTCGGGGCCGAGCTGGAACCGAACTCCCTGTTGCCAGGTGAAGGTGCGCGACTAGGCGCCTTGGATTTTCAGGCCTGGTTCGCCCGTTCGGCTTTTGCCCGCCACGGCGTGGCGCAATGAAGCTTCACTACTTGCCAGGCGCCTGTTCACTAGCCGAGCACATCGTGCTCGAATGGATCGGCGCGCCATACCAGGCGGTCAGCCTGGGCAACGAGGGCATCGAGTCGACGGGCCGCCTGGCCCGTCATTGCGGCGGCAGTGCACCGATGCTGGAACACGCCGACTTCTCACTCACGGAGGACGTCGCGATGCTTGGCTATCTCGCCGACCTCCATCCCGAAGCGAGGCTGCTGGGCGACGGCACGCCGCGCGGACGCGCCGAAGTCATGCGCTGGCTGGGATTTCTCAACGCCGATGTGCAAAGGGCGTTCGTTCCCATCCTCAAGGCATCGCTTTTCCTCAAGGAAGAAAGACTAGCCGTCGTGCTGGAGGAAAATGCCCGTCAGCGCGTACGCGCGCATCTGGAGCAACTCGATGCTCAACTGGACGGCCGTGACTGGCTGGCCGGGACGCGTTCGGTGGCCGATCCGTACCTGTTCGTGATATTGCGCTGGGCCGTCGGCATGGATATCGGTCTCTATGGCCTTACGCACCTGATGCATTTCGCTCGTCGGATGGAGGCCGATCCCGGTGTGCAGGCGGCGCTCTTCGCCGAAGAGGGCGTGCTGGCCTGAATTTCCCGGTGGACCGCGACGTGTCGGCGGGAAAAGCATAAAGCGTGCCTGACCCAGCCATCGTTCTATGCTACATTTTTGCGCAGGCAACGGGTTCACTCCCGTCGCTTTCAAGGAGATTTTCGAGC
>DASXND010000268.1:0-10483 GCA_036495265.1 Dyella sp. | reverse complement strand
AGGACCTTGGCAAGGCCAAGGTAACTGGGTATTGCATCAAGTTCAAAGCGCTTCGCGATATAAGGGTAGAGACACTAGAGGCAGCAATGCGATATGGCATTGATCAGACGAATATCTAGCATGGCTGCCAGTAAAGTCACCGCACCTGAGGGTCGCCTGAGCTGGTATGTCTATGACCATACGGGACGGCTCACGGACGGATGGGCACGACGTATGCACGGACAGGTGTGACTGGCGAAATCGGTAGGCACCTACCAGTTCATTCAAGACGGTTGAATCCGCAACCTGAGGCGGACATCACGCAGGTCATCGGTTGATGCTCTCGAGTTACTCTGTGTCTGCCAAACATTGCTCGATTCAAGGAGCCGCTATGAAGGTGCTCATGTTCTATGACTTGGCCCCGGGTGGGTTAAGCCGGGCTTCCGTCCACCTGTCAGCCCATCAGTCGCGCTTACGTGAATTTCATATGCGAGGCACGCTACTGATGGCTGGGCCGTTTGGAAATCCTCCAGAAGGCGCTCTTGGCGTTTTCACCAGCAGGGACGAGGCAGAGGCGTTCATCCAAGGTGACCCTTTCGTGCTCAACGAGGTAGTTGCGAGTTGGCGTTTAGTTGACTGGCACGAAGTGCTTAGTTGAGCCAGTGGTCGTTCTTGCCGGAGCAAGAAGCCGGAAGGTTGGCGTTTTCCGAGGTTCATCTGTAGCGCGCCGCGTAGCATGCGCGCCAAGATTCCGACAATTATTGGTGTTGGGTGAACTTGGTTTCCGGGGGCTACTTCAACTCAGGGGAGCGTATGTACATCAGCCACGAAACTGCGCATGAAGCCCACACCCGTCTTGGCCGAGTACTTGCTGGAAAAAGGCGTCAGGGACAATTAAAGATGGCGAAGTGGTCGCCTGATCGGTCGCACCGCGGTGAAGCGACCTGTCCTGGCTTCGACTCACGAGCGAAACTGATCCGTCCCCAGTGAGCTAGAACGTTCTCATCCGCTTCGACACATGGGAGGGCTGATCGATGAGCACATCTGCCTCGATGCTGACGCTTTTCATCGCGTGGGCACTCTTCTTACTTATTCTCATGGAGGTCATCCGCTCTTCCCTGGTTGTCTCGGGACGAGCCAAATCCAATGAATTCAGGCCGGACAACGCGAACCATTCACCATTTTTGCAACGACTGGCACGCGCGCATGCCAACTGCATCGAAAGCTTTCCCATCGTTGGCGGTCTTCTTCTTGTAGCCATTACCACCGGCCGTACCGATGTCACTGATGGGCTCGCCCCATGGCTACTGATAGCTCGATTTGGTCAATCGATCATTCATCTCTGCGCCTTGAGCGTCATCGCGGTCAACGCTCGTTTCTTCTTATTTGCGGTGCAGATTGCGATTGCGGTCTACTGGACATGGGCCCTCATTGCACGATAGTTGGCGCACTCGTTACATGCGGCACAAGCATTTGAGGTGTGCTCCTCTTCGCCGTTGACTGGTGTATCACAACTCCGGTTTGGCACTCGATGCCGAAGGCGAGGAGGAGCCCATATACGGACATTCCAGCACCTGGGAATCAACGGTCGAGAGGCTTCGGAGTCCGTCAACGCTGCTCCCAGTCTCTGAACATCGCTGGGCCTTCAGCTGCGGAGCGCCAAGCACAGGCCTGGCAACCGCATCCGCCCAAGCAGGGCCTAGCGCAACCGGTCCCGCACCGGCACGGCTCGAGCCGTGCTTTTCCTTTGCGCATCACGAAGAAGTCAGCGATGTCGAAATAGCCGTTCGTCACAGGGTAGCGAAGGTGACCTTCGGCGGTAGGGCTGGGATTTGACATCATTATCATTTGACGACCCCTGCTGGAACCTCGTCGTACGGCTCCGTCCGTTTGTGATTCGGATTGCCTGCAACGCTGGTGGTTTCTCTCCCTGCGGAATAGGAAGGCGCCCACAGAGAAGCTCCTCATACGGGCGAACCACGACACCAACATCTTAGGTGGATGTAGCGCGAGTCATCCGCGCCACTCGGGGTAGTGAGCCTCGGGGGCGTATTCTCGGCATTAGCGACTGGGCCGGCTGGGACCGCGATGGTTGGATCGAGGTGATGTGGTGAGGGCCACCTCTCCACATCACCATGGCCGACTACTGCTTGGTAGGCACAATAACCGTATCGATCGCATGGATGAAGCCATTGCTCGATGCGATATCCCGCTGCGTTATGTTCGCACCGCCGATGCTCAGCTTGTCACCGTCCTTCCTGACAGCAGCAGATTGACCCTGCATCATTTTCGGTGCGGACAGTTTCTCGACGTCCACAGCCGAAGTCCGGCCTGGTAGCACGTGGTACTTCAACACGGAGATCAATTCCGCCTTGTTCTCTGGCTTCAGCCAGTTGTCCAGCGTGCCCGTGGGAAGCTTGGCGAAGGCCGCGTCAGTCGGTGCGAATACGGTGTACGGACCTGATCCTTTGAGGACATGGGTTAGTTCGGCCGCTTCAAGAGCTTTGCCGAGAGTGTTGAAAGAGCCGTTAGCCGCTGCCGTGTCGACCAGGTTCTTGGAGGAACCGTGAGTAGTCTTGGAATCATGATTGGACATGGGTTGCCTTGAGTGATGATCCGCATGGCGGATTCTGGGCGGCCGAAACCGCAACTCCGATGTGAATCGAAGAAGTACTCAGATGGCGTTAGGGAGAGGACCGCGTGGCTGAGACGCCTGCCAAGGAGGAGACTTTCTTTCCTGGCGCCACCGCAGCATGCGCTCGCAGTTGTTAGCTGAGGGTAACGCGGTGAAGTGCGGGCGACGCCGTCGCGGTTCCTGCGAAGGACTATGCTGAGTCGATAACCAACCAGAAGGTAGCGCTCATGGCAACCGTTTCCGGCAAGTCCGCCAATGGCTTTACGTACGAAGGCGACTACCAGCATGCAAGCTCGGGTCGCGTCACATGGACTGCAACGTACAAGCGAAGCGGCGTCTTGTTTGGTATGCGGCACGGGCGCATCAACGAACTTCAGGGAGTTCCCGTTCTCGAGGTCGATACCGCTGTAAAGGACGATATCGAGCATACGTTGGCGCAAACTACCTAGGGGAAAAGGTGTCAGGGAAAATTAGAGATGGCCTCGTGGTGGCCCGATCGGTCGCACAGCGGTGATGCGACCTGTCCTGGCTTCGACTCACGGGCGAAACTGATCCGTCCCCGGCACCTTTTGTTGTTGCAGGTAACTGCGGATCTCATCGAAAAGATGGTTTGGGCAATGCGTCGTCAAACAGGGTCCGGTGTGACGATCAGTGCCTGTGACGTCGCCAGCATCCACGGGGTCGAGAAGGGCCGCCTCCCGCGCTCCAGAGACGCGCTTTCGGAATAAGTCACTTGCCGAAACTATGTGTCGATACAGAAACGGCTGACCGGCCCATCGTTTTTATCAAAATCAGCCGGGTAGCCACCTGAATACACCTATCTCGACAGCTTGTTCCCCTGTGGATACTGCTCTACACTGCACTTGTGCAACTTGTTGTACAAGTCAAGTTAGACAGAAGTAAGAGCAGATAGGGAGAGCACCATGCGCGTCATCAGTTTTTCCGACGCCCGTAACAACCTCAAGGGTGTCTTGGATACCGTAGCCAGCGATTGCGCTATCACCGTGATCCATCGTCGAGACCATGAGGATGCAGTAGTTATGTCCCTGGCGGACTACAACTCGATGGCGGACACGATCCACCTGATGAGCAGCAAGAAGAACCGTGAGCACCTGGCTAAGTCCATTGCGCAGTTCAAGGCGGGCAAAGCCAAGAAGCGTGAGTTGGTGGAAGAGGAAAAGTCGGAGGAGGGAGAGACCACCTGATGGCCAGGAAAATATCTTTCACGGATGAAGGCTGGAAGGACTATCAGCATTGGCTGGATGACCGGAAGACCCTGAAGAAGGTCAATGGTCTGATCAAGGAAGCCCAGAGAACGCCCACCGAGGGCACAGGCGATCCTCACGAGTTGCAGGGTGACCTGGCCGGCTTCTGGGCCAGAAACATCAACAAGAAGGATCGCTTGATCTACGCCTTCGATGACAAGGGGATCACGGTCATCGCGGCCCGATTCCACTACGACGATCACTGACCAAAATAAGGTGTCCAAAAAAGGTGTCAGGGACAATTTGGAGTTACCAGGATTTAGCGGACACCTGATCGGCGGCTTCGATGTGCCGCTTCGACCCACGAGCGAAACCGATCCGCCCCCAGCAGCTTCTGCTGTTGCAGGTAGCTGCGGATCTCATCGACAAGATGGTTGGGCAATGCGCCGTCAAATAGGGCCCGATAAGTTGACGCGCGAGCGGCCGAGTCGGAACCGAGGGCGAGATACTCAGCATGAGGCGTCAGCAAGCCTGATGCCGATGGCACCGACGTCGCCGGCCTGCGATGTTCCCCAGTGAGCCGGTGCTCTTCACACAGAAATCGATCATAAGCGCCCCTGGCGTGATTGGCTGAACGACGCCGTGGACCAGTGCCGCAGGCTCCAACAACTCGGATGATGGCGGCGGTGGCCAGGCCGATCGCGACCAGCGCGATCGGCTTGCATGCAAGCAAGCGCTCATGGAAGTCTGCTCCGCGCTGGGAGGCGAGGCAGCGGGCGGTGCCCGTCGGGGTATAAGCTGTGCGTTCGGGGGCGCAGAGTCTTAAAGATTCGGTAAGGGAATCTCAAGACGCGACTCGGCAAGGATCGCCATAACCAGTTTCGGAATGGGCGCGCTGGGGCATGGCGAACGAAAAGCACCCGGAAGAGCAGGAGAGATCCGCTGCGTTCGCGTTTGCGAACGTGGTCGTCGACGCGTGGGCCCATCGGGTGACGCGCGATGGACGTGAAATTACCGTGGAGCCGAAAGCTTTTGCCGTGCTGCTGAAGCTGCTGGCGCACCCAGGCCAGTTGATCAGCCGCGACGACCTGCTGGACGCCGTGTGGGGACACAACTTCGTCACGCCTTCTACACTCAGCCGGGTCATTGCGCATCTGCGAAGGGCGATGGCGGACGACAGCGAACAGCCGCGCTACATCCAGACCGTGCACGGCCTGGGCTACCGCTTCATCGCGCCGCTCAGTGAGCAGCAACCGGAGCTGGCGCAGGAGCAGGCGCCGGCGCTGGGCTTCGTGCCGCCGGTCCGTGCCCGCCTGCCGGAACGGGCCGACGCGTTGATCGGACGCGACGACGATCTCACCCAGCTCGGCCACCTGCTGCAGGATGCCCGCCTGGTGACGGTGGCTGGTGCCGGTGGCATCGGCAAGACGCAGGCCGCCTTGGAAGTGGCGCGGAGCGTCACCAGGGATTTTCTGGACGGCGTATGGTTATTCGATTGCACGTCGCAAACCGATGGTGATGGGCTCGCACGCTGGCTGGCCGGCCTGTTTGATATACGCCTCACGGCCGGCATGGACGAATTGATGGCACGCCTTGGCGCGCAGCTGAGGACGCGTCACGTCTTGCTGGTGTTTGACAACTGCGAACGTATCGCCGGGCCGTTAGCGGCGGCGATCGAGGTCTTGCTGGCGGCAAGCGTGGATCCGCGCGTGTTGGTCACCAGCCAGCACCGCCTGAACTGCGCGGGCGAAACGCTCTACTGGCTCCCGCCACTGGATGTGCCGCCGGTGGGCGAATGGAGCACGGACGAGGATGTCGCGCGCCTGTCCCAGGTGCCTTCGGTGAAGTTGCTACTGGCGCGCTCGCGTGCGTTTGCATCGGGCTTCGCGCTGACCTTGGCCAATGCGTCCACGGTTGCCGAGATCTGCCGTCGCCTGGATGGGTTGCCGCTGGCTTTGGAGATAGCGGCGGCACGGCTACGCCTGCTGAGCCCCGAACAGTTGTTGCAGCGAATGGACGTCCATTTGCTGAATATCGCCGAGGGCTGTCCCAGCTGGCCAGCCCGCCACCAGACCCTGCGCGCGCTGATCGACTGGAGCTTCGCGTTGTTGTCGGGGCGCGAGTGCTCGCTGCTCGGCGGACTCAGTGTCTTCATTGGCCCATGCACGTTGGGCGGAGCCAGCGCGGTCGGCGCGGTCTTTGGCCTCTATGACGAACAGGTCATGGATGCGCTGGGTGGTCTGGTCGACAAATCCTTGCTGGTCGTCAACACCGCTACGCTGCCGCCGAACTATCGCCTGCTGGACAGCGTGAGGCTCTACGCCCTGGAGAAACTTGCCGAGAACGGCGATGTGGAACGCGTGCGCGACGCGCACCTGGCGCATTTCGTGCGTCTTGCAGAGCGGGTCGACGCGGAAATACGTGGCGAGCATGAGCAGCTGTGGTGCGAACGGGTCAGACACGAATGGGCCGATCTGCACGCGGCATTCGAATATGCCGTGTCGCGACGGGATCGCGTCGACATGGCGCTGGCCCTGAGCGGCAACCTGTGTTGGTACTTCAGGATGGGCGCCGACTACGGTGAGGCCGCGCGCTGGCTCGACCAGGCGTTGTGCCTGGGGTTGGCGCTGACACGGCAGCGAGCGCAGGCACTTATTGCCTGCGGCATCATGCAACACCAGTTGCAGGTGCACGAGCGCGCGCAGGAACTGCTGCGCGACGGCATCGCGTTGGCGGAGCAGCTGGGGGAGTCGAGCCTGGCGGGTGCAGGCCGGGCCGTACTGGCGTTCGAGTTGGCGACCTCTGGGGATATCGCCGGCGCGGAGGCCTGCGCGGCTTCGGCGCAGGTTATCGCGGACGTTCAGGGCGACGCGTGGCTACGCTCGATGGCGCTGTTGGGCCGAGGCATTGCGTTCGCCTTGAGCGAGCAGCACGACGAGGCGGAGGCTTGTCTTGGCGAAGCGTTCGACGCGGTGTCGACGCCCGGCCATGGCGTGTATCAACAGGCGTACGTGCTGATCAACCGGGCCTTGCAGCGCTACTACCTGGGTCAACTGCCCGGCGCGGCGGGAGACTGGCTGGCAACCATCGAGGCCTTCGTCGAACTCGAGGACTGGCGCGGCGTGGCCGGCTGCGTCGAAGGTGCGGCTTATTTGCTGAGCGAGCGTGGCGAGGTGAAGCGGGCCGCGCGCTTCCTGGCTGCGGCAGCACACGTACGCGAATTCACCGCCGCGCCGCTGATGCCGCAATGGCTCAAGGCGCAGGTGGCGGTCGAAACGGTAGTTCGCGATGCGCTCGGGCCATCCATCGAACAGGTGCAGAAGGACGCTGTCACCACGCGCTTCAGGGAGATCGTGGCCGAAGCTCGCACGGCCTTGGCCGAAGTGGCGGCGAATCAGTCTGCTCGCGCCGATGTCAGCAAACGCTCCAGGTCGTTACCGTCGCCGACGTCGGCCAGTCGCGAACGCGGCAAGAGGTAACAGCGACCATGAGAGATGGTGAGCTTCGCCCGATGGGTCGCAGCGCGGTGAAGCGACCTGTCCTGACTGCAATCCACGAGCGAAACCGATCCGTCCTCGGCATTTTCTGCTCAGGCCATGGATTGTCGTACAGCCCTCTCCGAAGTCCTTGCGTAGTCATTGATGCGTTGGCCGCTTGCAAGATGATTGCTTGAATGGCGGCTACGCCGTGTACATGGCGCCATACTGAAGGGTGTCACGAAACAATTGCTGTTACTGGGTGATCATCGAATAATGCCTTGATCAGGGGACGGATGATCGACATGTTGGTATTTCTACTGCAGGCCATGTTTATCGTCGCCCTGCCGCCGTTAATTGCCTATCAACTGCGCCTCATGTCGATGGTGCCGCTGGTGGTGGTGCAGATCCTATTCGGAGTGGTATTGGGGCCCTCATGCTTCGGACGTTGGGCGCCGGCTGCTTACGCGACGATATTCTCTCCGGCCTCCCTCGTCTTGCTATCGCACGTGTCCGCGATCGCGCTGCTTTTCTTTGCGCTGGTTACGGGAATGCACCTGGATTTCAAGACGCTTCGGGGCGATGGGAGGGCGCTTGCCTTGATATCCGGAGCGAGCATGTTGGTGCCTTCGCTGCTCGGGTTTTCGGTGGGCATGGTGATTGCCGCGATGTATCCGCAACTGCTTGACCCACGACATTCCGCCATCCAGTTTGCGGTCGCCATCGGTATATGTTGCGGGGTTACGGCGTTGCCGGTGCTGGCGGCGATCCTGCGCGAGCTGGATCTGCTCGATCACCGACTGGGGCAATTTGCGCTGACCTTGGCAGCGGCGAATGACGGCGCGCTCTGGATTGTCCTGGCGGTTTTTCTTGCCGGATTGCAGCTGGACGGATCAGGCGCATCAAGCAACGTCGTCGAGATTGTTTCCAGTCTGCTTTACTTCGGCGGCATGCTCGGCGTCGTGCGTCCGTGGCTTGCGCGTTACGCTGGTCGCACTCAGGTGTCGACCGATACCATGCTTATCATCGCTTGTGTTGTCGCGATCCTGTCAGCAGCCATGACCGAATGGCTAGGCTTGCACTATCTGCTTGGTGCGTTTATTGCGGGTACGATCATTCCCACGACCTGGCGCTCAATAGTATTGGAGCGAATACAGCCGTTAACCGTCAACATCCTGTTGCCGTTCTTCTTCATTGTTACGGGCCTGAAAGTATTTATTGACGCGGCATCACCCGGATTCCTCGAAATCACGGTGCTGCTTACCTTGTTTGCCGTCGTCGGCAAGATCGCCGGGACAGCGCTCACCGCGCGCATGACCGGCGAGTCCTGGCGGTTCTCGCTTGGCCTGGGCGCGCTGGCCCAGGCTAAAGGCCTGATGGAAATCGTGGTTGCGACCATCTTGCTGGACGTCAAGGTGATTTCCCCCACGATATTTTCGGCGGTGCTGGTCATGGCACTGATCAGTACGACGCTCGCCATGCCGATGACCCGTTTGACCTTGGCGCGGCATGGAACGCGTGGCTTGGCTTAGTGCCTGGGAGGAGCCACCCGCGCCGGCGTTTACTTCACCTTGGCGCGGCTCGGAAGCGACTCGAACTACGCCGCCGTGCCCTGCAGGTTTGTCCGTTGCCGGTATTCGTTGCACATGTGCTCGACCAGTGCGCGGTGATCAGGAAGGTCGTTGAGGGCGAGGGCGGCGACTTGCTGGATGGTGGCGAACTCCTGGCGCGCCTCATCGAAGCGTGGATAGTTGCCGCGCATGGGTTCCATATCCGTTTTGAACTCCATGCCGTAGAGCACGTATTGCCAGCTGGAGGCCATGAACATCTCCAGGTCGCTGACGAAATCGAGGCGATGCGGTGGCCGGTTCCGCCATAGCGCGAGCTTGTCCTGCAGGGTTTGCGGGATGCTGGCGGGGTCGGCGTTGTCGATCCAGAACGCCGTGTCGCGCCGCTGGCTCACGCAGTAATGCATCTTGATGAAGTCGATGATGCGGTCGTAGCGGGCCACCATCATGGTGTTGAAGTGGCGCGCGGCGCGTTCCATGTCGTCGGTGTCACCCGGCAGCAGATGAGTAAGCAGGTACGTGGCTATTTCGATCAGCGCAATGCCGGTCGATTCCAGCGGCTCGACGAAGCCGCCGGCCAGGCCGACCGCAACACAGTTCTTGCGCCAGTGCTCGGGCCGGTAGCCGGTTTCGAACTTGATGTTGATCGCCTTCAGTTCATCGCCGGCCGGACCGAGATAGCGGCGGAACACTTCCTCGGCGCGCGCATCGTCGGTGTGTCGCGAGGAATACACGTAGCCGACGCCGCGCCGCTTCTGCAGGCCGATGTCCCAGATCCAGCCCGCTTCCTGCGCGGTCGAGATGGTGTACGAAGGGATCGGCGAATCCGCTTGCGCATAAGGCACCTGCATCGCCACCGCGCGGTCGGCGAACAGTACATCGCGGCGGCTGTGAAACGGCGACTGCATGATCCCGCCGATCAAGGTGCCGCGCAGGCCGGTGCAATCCACGTAAAGGTCGGCGCTGAGTGCGCCCAACTCACGTGTGACCACGTGCGCGATAGCGCCTTGCTCATCGAGCTCCGCGCGCTCCACCGTTGCGACGAGCCGTTTGACGCCCAGTACCTCCTGGCCGTGCTCCGCCAGCACCTTGGCGAAGCAGGCGGCATCGAAGTGGAACGCGTGATTCATCGGCCCTTGATAGTCAGGGTCCTTCAGGCGCTTGGGGCCGCGGCCGTGATCGACCAGCATGCTTTGCATGGTCACTGCATCGGCGAATGGCATGCCCTCGGGAGCGGCTCCCAATAGCCAGTACGGCAACAGCTCGGGGCCGCCCGGTCGCTGGCTGGGCTGGCTGAAGGGGTGAAAAAAGTGATCATGACCGGGCGTGCCGGGCGGCCTCACCCAGTGGCGATAATGGATGCCTTGCTTGTAGGTCGCCGTGGCGCCTACCAGGAAGCGTCGTTCATCCAGACCAATGGCTGACAGCGTGCCGCGAATCGAGGGGAAGGTAGCCTCGCCCACGCCAAGCAGTCCGATGTTGTCCGACTCGACCAGATGCACTTGCACGCCATCCGGGTGGACCGCATTCATCGCCTTCGCCAGGTAACACGCCGCCAGCCATCCGGCCGTGCCGCCGCCCACGACGAGTACTTTCTTCAATCGCGACATGTCTCAATCC
>DASXND010000267.1:0-2483 GCA_036495265.1 Dyella sp. | reverse complement strand
ATCTCGCTGCGCCCGGGCGATGGCGTGATCCATTCCTGGCTCAACCGCATGCTGCTGCCCGACACCGTCGGCACCGGCGGCGACAGCCATACGCGCTTCCCGATCGGCATCTCGTTCCCGGCCGGCTCCGGCCTGGTCGCGTTCGCCGCGGCCACCGGCGTGATGCCGCTGGACATGCCCGAGTCGGTGCTGGTGCGCTTCAAGGGTGAGCTGCAGCCGGGCGTCACCTTGCGTGACCTGGTCAACGCCATTCCGCTGTACGCCATCAAGCAGGACTTGCTCACGGTGGCCAAGCAGGGCAAGAAGAACATCTTCTCCGGTCGCATCCTGGAAATCGAAGGTCTGCCGAACCTCAAGGTAGAGCAGGCGTTCGAGCTGTCCGACGCTTCGGCCGAGCGTTCCGCTGCCGGTTGCACGGTGCATCTCGACAAGGCGCCGATCATCGAATACATCACCAGCAATATCACGCTGCTGAAAGTCATGATCGCCCAGGGCTACAAGGACGCGCGCAGCCTGCAGCGCCGCATTAAGGCGATGGAAGCGTGGCTGGCCGATCCGAAGCTGCTGGAGCGCGATGCCGACGCCGAATACGCCGCGGTGATCGAGATCGACCTGGCCGATGTGCATGAGCCCATCGTGGCCTGCCCGAACGACCCGGACGACGTGAAGACCCTGTCCGACGTGGCCGGCGCCAGCATCGACGAAGTGTTCATCGGTTCGTGCATGACCAATATCGGTCATTTCCGCGCGGCGTCGAAGCTGCTGGAAGGCAAGCGCGATATCCCGACCAAGCTGTGGGTGGCCCCGCCGACGAAGATGGACCAGCAGCAGCTGACCGAGGAAGGCCACTACGGCGTGCTCGGCACCGCCGGCGCCCGCATGGAAATGCCGGGTTGCTCGCTGTGCATGGGCAACCAGGCGCAAGTGCGCGAGGGCGCCACGGTGTTCTCCACCTCGACCCGTAACTTCCCCAACCGCCTGGGCAAGAACTCCAACGTGTACCTGGGTTCGGCCGAACTGGCCGCGATCTGCTCGCGTCTGGGCCGCATCCCGACCAAGGCCGAGTACATGACCGACATCGGCGTGATCAATGCCAATGGCGACAAGATCTACAAGTACATGAACTTCGACCAGATCGCCGACTACCAGCAGGTCGCTGACACCGTCACGGCCTGAGCGCTGTAAAGCAAGTCGTTCGAAGCCCGGCCCCGCGCCGGGCTTCGTCGTTTATGCTTTCACGACGACATGGCGAGACGGCAGGCAGCGCGGATGATCTCCACCCACTTATCGGTAGTCTCACTGCGTGACCTGATGCTGGTGCAGGCCGTGCGCCGCCACGGCAGTTTCAACAGCGCGGCGCGCGCGATGCATATCAGTCCCTCGGGTCTTTCGCATCAGGTGCAGAAGGTGGAACAGGCGCTAGGCGCACCCTTGTTCGAGCGCGGCGGGCGCCGAGTGGTGCCCACTGCGGGCGGGCAACGCTTGCTGGAGCAGATCGACGCCGTGCTGGCTTCCGCGGAACTGCTGCAGCAGGTGGCCCGCGCGGGCGAGGTGGCGTTTGGCGGTGAACTGCGCCTGGGTGTCCCCGCCTCGCTGGGTCCCTATCTGTTGCCGCACCTGATCGAACCGTTTCCGCAACACTTTCCGGGTACGCGCCTGAGCCTGTCCGAAGGTAAGCCGCGCGGACTGCTGCGACGCTTGAACGAAGGCGAGCTGGATGCCGTGTTGGCGCCGCGGGTGACGCCGCTCAGTGGTACGGCGATGCGGCCGCTGTTCTTCGAGCCGTGGGAGCTGATGCTGCGCGCCGACCATAAGCTGGCGGGCAAGCGCAACGTCGCGCTCGAACAGCTCGATCCCAGCGAGGCCACCTTGATGACTGAAAGCCACGCCGATGATGTGCTCGGTGGTGGCCATGTGCAGGACGTCAGCCTGGAAAGCCTCGCGGCCCTGGTGGGCCTACGCGGCGGCTATGCGCTGGTGCCTGCGCTGGCGCACGATCGCCTGGCTTCGATGCCGGACATTGTTCTGTCCAAGATCAAGGGGCAGGCGACAGGACGCGAAATCGCGCTCTATTGGCGCGAGGCTTCACCATGGAGCGCAGATTTGCAGGCGTTTGCGGGGTTGTTGCGCCGGTTGGCGAAGCAGCGGCCGGGGTTGAAGCTGGTGGGCGAGGGGGCGTAACGCCTCTGGCCCTTCATTGCGCCAGATCCCTCACCGTCATCCCAGCGAAGGCTGGGATGACGGTGACGGTAATCATATGTGACCACGTAATGGTGACCGCGCGCACCGCGAACGCCTCAAGCCATCACGTGTTATTGATCGTTGACCCGGTCAACAACCCTCGCGCCAACATGCTGCACTGTCGGCGATACAGAACCATCTGCCACTGCCGCCCACCCAACTGACGCCAAAGCACCGCCGAACGCACGGCCGCGAGCAGGTTGGTGCGTACCTTCTCCACCACGTTCGGCTGCTGCAACTGC
>DASXND010000266.1:0-3246 GCA_036495265.1 Dyella sp. | reverse complement strand
CATGCCTTGCGCGGCAAGGAACATGTCGAATGGGATAATCCCTTCGACGTCGGCATGACCGGACTGATCGGCTTCTCCTCCGGCTACTACGCCATGATGGCCTGCGACACGTTGCTCCTGCTGGGCACCGACTTTCCCTATCGCCAGTTCTATCCGGAAAAAGCGCGCATCGCGCAGATCGATATCCGTGGCGAAAGCCTGGGCAAGCGCTGCCGCCTGGAGCTTGGTGTCATCGGTGATGTGCGCGAAACGCTCAAGCGGTTGGACGGCAAGCTCAAGCAAAAAACCGATGCCGCCCATCTCGATCAGGCGAGGACGCACTACAAGAAGGCGCGTGCCGATCTCGATGACCTGGCCGTAGGCCATGCGGGGCGCACGCCGATTCACCCGCAATTTCTGGCCAAGGTCATTAGTGACGCGGCGAGCGAAGATGCGGTGGTCACCTGCGATGTCGGCGAGCCCACGGTGTGGGCCGCGCGCTATCTACGGGTCAACGGCAAGCGCCGATTGATCGGTTCCTTCCTGCATGGATCCATGGCCAATGCCATGCCTCAGGCGATCGGTGCGCAAGTCTCCCATCCCGGTCGGCAGGTGATTTCCATGTCGGGTGACGGCGGCTTCACCATGCTGATGGGTGACCTGCTGACGGTGCGGCATTTGAAGCTGCCGGTGAAGATCGTGATCTTCAACAACAGCCTGCTCGGCTTCGTCGATATCGAAATGAAGGCGGCCGGCTTCCTGCCTACAGGCACGCATCTGGACAATCCCAACTTTGCCAAGATGGCCGAGGCAATCGGCATCTATGGTGTGCGTGTGGAAGATCCTGCCGATCTCGTCGATGCCGTGAAGCAGGCCTTCGCCCACGACGGCCCTGCGGTGATCGATGTGGTCACCGACCCGATCGAGTTGGTCATGCCGCCCAAGATCACGGTCGAGCAGGCCAAGGGCTTCAGTATCTGGATGATGAAGTCGGTGCTCAACGGACAGGCCAACGAAATCGTGGAGCTGGCACGCACGGCATTCGGTCGCTGAGCGTTCGATCACTTAATCAGGCGAAGCAACGACGGTTCACGCCCGCTTCGCTGTACAACGAGAGGACATGCCTGTGAGCGCTGTATCCGCACCGTTCGACGCCTCTCGACCACAAACCCGCGCGTTCGCCATCGCGTGGGCCTGTGCCCTTGCTTTCTATTTCCTCGAATACGCGGCGCGGTCTGCACCCGCCGTGATGATCCCGGAGTTGTCGCAGACCTTCGGCGTTTCGCCGCTTGGGGTGAGCTCGATCCTGGGGATGTATTACTACACGTACTCCACGACGAGTCTGATCGCGGGTGTTCTATTGGATCGGCTCGGGGCGAAATACGTTGTTCCCGCCGGCATGGCCATCTTGGGCGTTGGCTGTCTCGTGTTTACGCTGCCGGCTCCCGCCATGGGTGATATCGGTCGTCTATTGCAGGGAGCGGGATCGGCCTTTGCGTTTACCGGTGCGGTCTACCTCGCCGCCCACGGCTTCTCCGCGCAGCGCCTGGCCACCGCTATCGGTGTCACGCAATGTCTGGGCATGCTGGGTGGCACGGCCGGGCAGTTGGGGGTAGGGCCGCTGATCCATGGGCCGCTTTCGGTCACGGGCTTCTGGACGATGCTTGGCGTGGTGGTGCTGCTGGTCAGTGCGTTGCTGCTTACGTTGACGCCGAAGGAACCTCGCGCCGCGGCGCAGGGCAGTGGCCTGTCAGGCATGCTGGCGACCTACAAGATCGTCCTTTCGAATCCGCAGTCGTACCTATGCGGATTGGTAGCGGGTTTGCTGTTTGTGCCGACCACGATAGGCGACATGGTCTGGGGCGTGCGCTTTTTCCAGGAGGACAAGCTGTTCAGCTATCAGAGCGCCGTCTTCGCAGCCTCGATGGTGCCCTTGGGCTGGGTGTTTGGTTGTCCGTTGCTGGGTTGGCTGGCCGATACCCTGCACCGGCGCAAGCTGGCGTTGGCCAGTGGCGTGATCGTGATGTTGTTGTGCGCCATCCAGCTGGCCTATACGCCGCTACCGATGCCGCCGTGGCTGACCTTGTTGCTGTTCGGCATCGCCTCAGGCTCGGCGATGATTCCCTACACCATCATCAAGGAAGTGAACCCGGATAGCGTCAAGGGCAGTGCCACCGGCGCCATCAACTTCCTGACGTTCAGCGTGACGGCCCTGGTGGGTCCCATTTTCGCCACCCGGTTCGGCAAGACACTGGGGTCGAGCGAGGATATCGCCACGCATTTTCGCCAGGCCGGCTTATTCTGGGTCGTGCTTATCGCACTCGCCCTGGTGGCGAGCCTGCTGCTCAAGGAAACGGGACGGCCCAAGACCGGCGGCTGAGCGATGCGAGATGCATTGCTCCAACGTGAGCCTAGATGGGGTAGGGATGCGCTACGTAGCAATTCAGCGCATCCCTTGCCGGCAAGCCATCAGGCGGCGAGCGCGTCTTCCGGGATGGGCAGGCGGATCAGATAATCGAAGGCACTCAGCGAAGCCTTGGAACCTTCACCCATGGCGATCACGATCTGCTTGTAAGGCACGGTGGTGACGTCGCCGGCGGCAAACACGCCCGGCAGTGAGGTTTCGCCGCGTGCGTCCACTTCGATCTCGCCGCGCGGCGACAGTTTCAGCGTGCCCTTGAGCCACTCGGTGTTCGGCAGCAGACCGATCTGCACGAAGACACCTTCCAGCGCCACCTGGCGGCTATCGCCACTGCTGCGGTCGGTGTAGACCAAGCCGCTGACCTTCTGGCCATCACCTTGGACTTCGGTGGTCTGGGCGCTGACGATCACGTCCACATTCGGCAGGCTGCGCAGCTTGCGCTGCAAGACTTCGTCCGCGCGCAGCTTGCTGTCGAATTCCAGCAGGGTGACGTGACCGACGATGCCAGCCAGATCGATCGCCGCTTCCACACCGGAGTTGCCGCCACCGATCACCGCCACGCGCTTGCCCTTGAACAGCGGGCCATCGCAATGCGGGCAGTAGGTGACGCCCTTGTTGCGGTATTCCTGCTCGCCCGGCACGTTCATATTGCGCCAGCGCGCGCCGGTCGAAAGGATTACGGTTTTCGATTTCAGCGTGGCGCCATTGGCCAGGCGCACTTCGTGCAGACCGCCCGGCTCATCGGCAGGAATCAATTGTTCGGCGCGCTGCAGGTTCATCACGTCCACGTCGTATTCGTGCACGTGCTGCTCCAGCGCAGCAGCCAGCTTGGGACCTTCGGTATA
>DASXND010000265.1:0-2521 GCA_036495265.1 Dyella sp. | reverse complement strand
GAATCTGCGGCAGCATGGCGCGATACGGCGTGACGCCGGTGCCGGTGGCCAGCAACAGGTAGCGGCCGTTGGCGTCGCCCGCTTGCAGGCAAAAGCGACCATACGGTCCGCTGGCGTCGATCACACCGCCATGCGGCAGCTCGCCCAGCAGCTGGGTGGCGGCGCCTCCCTCGACATAGCTCACCGCGATTTCGATGCGCTGCACCGGCGAGGAACCATCGCCCACGGTGCCTACCGAGTAGCTGCGCTTGGTCGCCGTACCGTCGGCGTAGTGGAAGTGGATCTGCAGGAACTGCCCCGGCACAAAGGCCAATGGCTGACCGTCGACGCGCTCGAAAGCCAGGTGGCGCACGCTGGGCGCCAGCATATGGCTGTCGACGAGACGGAGCTGAAAGTGGTCTGCCATGGAATTTCCCGGGGAAACGATGTGGTCGCCGCACCATGCCGGATGGCTTGGGCAAGCCACGTATAATAAGCGGCTAGCCCCTCCGGTGCAGCCCATGTCCCCCACTTCTCCTCCCGCGCTCGTCGTTGAAAACCTGCGCAAGACCTATAGCAACGGCGTTGAAGCCCTCAAAGGCATCAGCCTGACCGTCCAGCCCGGCGATTTCTTCGCCCTGCTGGGACCCAACGGCGCCGGCAAGTCCACCCTGATCGGCATTTTGTCCTCGCTGGTGAATTCCAGCGGCGGCGATGCCCAGGTGTTTGGCGTGTCGGTCAACAAGCAGCGTGGCAAGGCCATGCAGCTGATTGGCCTGGTGCCGCAGGAAATCAACTTCAACCAGTTCGAGAAACCGTTCGACATCTGCGTGAACGAAGCCGGCTTCTACGGCATCCCGCGCAAGATCGCGATGGAGCGGGCGGAGAAGTACCTGAAGGAGCTGCGCCTGTGGGACAAGGCACAGCACCAGGCGCGCATGCTCTCTGGCGGCATGAAGCGTCGCCTGATGATCGCCCGCGCGATGATGAACGAGCCCAGGCTGCTGATCCTCGACGAGCCCACCGCGGGCGTGGACATCGAGATCCGCCGCTCGATGTGGCAGTTCGTCAGTGGCATCAATGCCGCCGGCACCACGGTCATCCTCACCACGCATTACCTGGAGGAAGCCGAACAGTTGTGCCGCAACATCGCCATCATCGACCACGGCACCATTATCGAAAACACCTCGATGAAGCGCCTGCTGGCCACCTTGGACGTGGAAACCTTCGTGCTCGACATCCAACAGGCGCTGACCGAGCTGCCGACGATACCGGGCATCAGCCTGCGCCGCCTCGACGAGCACACGGTGGAAGCGGAGATGTCCCGCTCGCATGACCTCAACTCGCTGTTCGCGGTGCTGTCCGCCGAGGGCATGACCGTGACCTCCATGCGCAACAAGACCAACCGCCTGGAAGAACTGTTCGTGCGCCTGGTCGAGAATGGTCGATTGGAGCAGGGCCGAACCGGCAAGGACAACGTGGAGAAGGTCGCATGAACAGTACCGGCAACCTCGTTGCGCTCAACACCATCGTCCGGCGCGAAATCGTGCGCATCATGCGCATCTGGACGCAAACGCTGATTCCGCCCGCCATCACGATGACGCTGTACTTCGTGATCTTCGGCAAGCTGATCGGCAGCCGCATCGGCACCATCGAAGGCGGCTTCACCTATATGCAGTACATCGTGCCGGGCCTGGTGATGATGAGCATCATCACCAACAGCTACGGCAACATCTCCAGTTCGTTCTTCGGCGCCAAGTTCAGCCGCGCGGTGGAGGAGATGCTGGTGTCGCCGATGCCGAACTGGGTGATCTTGCTCGGTTATGTCACGGGCGCAGTGACGCGTGGCGTGGTCGTCGGTGCCCTGGTGCTGGTGATTGCACTGTTCTTCACCCACCTGCATGTGGTGCATCCGCTGATCACCCTGGCCTCGGTGATTCTTGGCGCGACCATCTTTTCGCTCGCCGGTTTCGTCAATGCCGTGTACGCGAAGAAATTCGATGACATCGCGCTGGTGCCGACTTTCGTGCTCACCCCGCTGACCTATCTCGGCGGCGTGTTCTATTCCGTGAGTATGCTGGGTGAACCGTGGCGCAGCATTTCGATGATCAATCCGATCCTGTACATGGTCAACGCGTTCCGCTTCGGCGTTCTGGGCGCGAGCGACGTGCAGATCGGCGTGGCGTTTGCGGTGATGCTGGCCTTCGTCATCGGCCTGACCGTCGTGGCGCTGCAGTTGCTGAAGCGCGGCGTAGGGCTGCGTACCTGACCGAAAACGAAACCCCTATAGGAGCGCACCCTGTGCGCGATCACGGCATCACCGCTTCGTTGGCTGATCGCGCACAGGGTGCGCTCCTACAAAAAAGTAAAGAAAGAATTCGAGTCCATGCGCGTCAACAAATACATCAGTGAAGCCGGTATCTGCTCCCGCCGCGAGGCGGACGAGTTGCTGTTGGCCGGGCGCGTCACCATCAACGGCGAGGTGGTCACCACGGGTGCCAAGGCGCTGGAGGGTGACGAAGTACGGGTGGACGGCGAGATC
>DASXND010000264.1:0-5504 GCA_036495265.1 Dyella sp. | reverse complement strand
GATGAGCGCACATCGACCACCGCTGGCATGCGGCCATCGGTGAAGGCCTGGTTGAGTTCTTCCACCGTGATCCGCGCCATGCGCAAGGTCCGCAGCAGGCGATGGCGCTGCCACCACTTGCCGGTGATATAGAGGGCCAGCAGGCACCCCAGCAACAGCAGGGCAATGCTGCCGGCATTGGCCAGCGCCTGGAGCACGTCGTCGATCTGGCTGGCGAACACATAACCCAGGCTCACCGCGACGCCGACCCACAATAGTGAGCCCAGGCCATCGAACAGCGCGAACGGAGCGGCCCGCAGGCCCATCGCCCCGACTAGTGGCGGCGCCACGGTGGAAAGCCCCGGCACGAACTTGGCCAACAGCAACATGCCGCCTCGCCAGCGCTGGAAGCGCAGCTCCGACTGCTTCACACACGAATCGGGTGAAAGCGAGATGCGGCACAACGTGCGCATGACCCCGCCGCCGTAATAGCGACCTGCCGCGTACCAGGCAAAGTCGGCCACTAGACAGGCCACCACCGCCACCGCCAGGACCCCACTCAGGGGCAACCGGTCCGCGGCAGCCAGGGCACCCGCCACGATCATGGTCGGCACCGCCGGCACCGGCGCACCGGCCTGTTCGACCAGCACATTGATGAAGACCAGCAGCAGGCCGTATTGCGCAATCAGCTCGACGATGTGATGAGCCATGGGCGGGAAACCTCGCCCGGCCAAGAACCCGGCCGGTATGGGCGGTGCAGCTCCCCGATGATTGGGGCGAGCGGGTCCAAACGCAATCCATTTTGCGCTCGGGCCCGCGGCGGTGTCAGGCCCCCGACGACGCCTGCAGCGCCCCTGCCATGGGCGCGTCCGACCCAGCCATGCGACGACCGCCAATCAGCACCAGCGGCAGCCATACCAGGGTCATCGCGGCCGCGCAGATAAACACCCCACCCGTACCCAGCTGCCCAAGCGCCACGCCACCTACCGCGCCGCCGACAAAGGCACCCAGAAATTGACTGGTGGAATAGGCCCCCATCGCGGCCCCGCGCATGTGGCTGGGCGCCAGCTGGGAGACCAGACTCGGCAGCGCCGCCTCCAGCAAATTGAAAGCCGAGAAAAACACCGCCGCCGCCACACCCAGGACGGCCAGATGGTCGCCGGACCAGGCGAAGCCCAGCAGCCCCAGGCCAATCGCCACCACGCATACCGCCACGATGCGCAGGCTCTGCGCCACCTCGCGCATACGGTGCAGGCAGGCGCCCATCACGAAGGCGGCGATCACCATCACCGGCAGGTAAAGCTCCCAATGGCGGTTCACCGGCAGGTGCAGGCGGTCAGCCAGGAGCAGGGGCAAGCCGACGAAGCTGGCCGTGAGCAACATGTGTAGGAAAAACACCGACCCATTCAGGACCAGCATGCGGCCGTCACGCAGCATCGACAGCACACTACCCAGAGCCGCGGCGGCCGGCGCCTTGCGCCGTTCCGGCGTGGGTACGATCAGCCACAGCAGCACCAGCGCCGCCAGCGCGAGGATGGAGGTCGCGGCAAACAGGCCGGAAAGGCCATCAATCGCTTCCAGCGGCGGCCCCAGGATCAGCGCCAGCAGAAAAGCCACGCCGATCGACACGCCGATGATGCCCATCACCTTGCTGCGGTTCTCCTCGCGGGTCAGATCCGCGGCCAACGCGGTACCGGCCCCGGCCACCGCCCCCATGCCCTGCAATGCCCGCCCGATCACGATACCCATCAGGCTGTGTGAAGACGCCGCCAACAAGCCGCCGCCGGCGAACACCAGCAATCCGAGGGTAATCGCGGGCTTGCGTCCGATCCGGTCGGACAGCAGGCCCAGCGGGATCTGCAGCAGCACCTGGCCCAGGCCGTAAACGCCCAGGGCCAGCCCAATCAGCCACGGCGTGGCGTCCGGCAGCTGTTTCGCATACAGCGAGAACACCGGCATGATCAGAAACAGGCCGAACAAGCGCAGGCTGATGACGCAAGCGAGGGTCAGCGCGCTGCGCCGCTCGAGAGGGGAGAGTTTGCTCACCGAAAGGGATCTTGTAAGGACGGGCTATCGCGTCATTATACGTTTCGTCCCATCCGTCAAACTGTGGTCGCGTGTCGCGTGGCATTCTTGCGCCGCCATTTCCTTATAATCGGCGGATACGAAGCCTTGACCCAATCATGACAACGACTTCTACCGACACTCGCCGCTCCGCCGATTATGCCGCCGTACGAGCGCTCGCTGCCGGTGATATGCAGCGCGTCGACACCTTGATCCGGGCCCGACTGTCCTCGGGCGTGGTGCTGATCAACCAGATCGCGGACCACATTATTGCCAGTGGCGGCAAGCGCTTGCGGCCGATGCTGCATGTCCTGGCGGCCGGCGCGGCCGGCTACCACGGCGACCAGCACATCAAGCTGGCGGCGGTGATCGAGTTCATCCACACCTCGACCCTGCTGCACGACGACGTGGTGGACGAGTCGGACCTGCGCCGTGGCCGCAAGACCGCCAATGCGCTGTGGGGCAACGCCGCCAGCGTGCTGGTCGGCGACTTTCTGTACTCGCGTTCGTTCCAGCTGATGGTCGAATTGAACAATATGCGCATCATGCGCATCCTGGCCGACACCACCAACACCATCGCCGAAGGCGAGGTGCTGCAGCTGCTCAATATCGGCAATGCCGACGTCGACGAGGCCTCCTACCTGGCCGTGATCGAACGCAAGACGGCCGTGCTGTTCGCCGCTGCCACCGAACTGGGCGGCCTGCTCGGCGGCCTGCCCGAGCATCAGGTCAGCGCGCTCCGCCGTTATGGCATGGAGCTTGGCTATGCGTTCCAGATCGCCGACGACCTGCTCGACTACGTCTCGGACGCCGGCACCATGGGCAAGAACGTGGGCGACGACCTGGCCGAAGGCAAGCCCACCTTGCCGCTGATCTACGCCTTGCAGAGCGCCGACGCCGAGCAGACGCAATCGCTGCGCCATGCCATCGAGCACGGCGGCCTCGATTCGCTCGATCGCATCATCGGCGCCATTCGCGATTCCGGTGCACTGGAGCGCACGCACGAGCGCGCCGTGGCGCATGCCAATGCCGCACGCCATGCGCTGGGCGAGCTGCCCGAATCGCCCTGGCGCGACGCGCTGGCTGCCCTGGCCGACTACTCGGTACAGCGCGACTACTGATCTCCCCGATGACCACGTGCACCTCCACCGAGGTGCACGCGATCGGTCTAACTTCACGGCGTGCCGGTAAACGCCCCGTGCAGCCAGTCCTGCATCATGCGATAGCTGCGCTGGGCCGCCCGCTCGTCATAGGCACAGCCGGGTTTGTGCTGATCGGTTTCGGTAAAGCAATGCACCGTGTTGCCGAGCACTACGAACTGCCAGTCGGCCTTGCTGCCGCGCATCTCGTCCATGAACTTGTCCGCGTCGGGCATGGTGCCCTTGTCGTCGGCGCCGTTCATCACCAGCACGCGCGCCTTGATCTGCTTGGCCAGCGCTGGGTCATCGGTTTGCAGCCCACCATGGAACGACACCACGGCGGCAATATCGGCACCGCTGCGCGCCAGGTCGAGCACGGCCGAACCGCCGAAGCAGAAGCCGATCGCCGCCAGCTTGGAAAGATCGATGGGGGCGTCCTTGGCCTGCGCCTTCAGCTGATCCAGCGCAAGGTTGACGCGGGTACGCATCAAGGCGCGATCGCCGTACAGCACCTTCACCGCCGCCATCGCCTGGTCGTCGTTGGTCGGCCGTACCTTTTCGCCATACATGTCGGTCACCAGGATGACGTAGTCCTTGCCGGCAATGCCCTCGGCCTTCTTCAGCGCAAGATCATTGACGCCATACCAGTTCGGCACCATCACCAGGCCCGGGCGCTTGGCCGTCACCGCATCGTCATAGACCAGCACGCTATGGAACCGCGTGCCGTCCTGCGTCCATTCCACCGGTTTGTGCACCATCTTCGCCTGGGCGGCGAAGGCCAATCCGGACAACAACAGCGCACAACAAAGTCGGGCAATACGCATGGCTTCCACTCCTCGTTGCAGGTTAAAAACAGTCAAAGACCGGCAGCGTGCTCCGCCAACCGACGTTTGATGGGGGACAACCGATCGAGCAGGCGCACACCCAGGCCGCGTGCGGCCACCAGTGGCGGCAACTGCCAGCTATAGATGCGCGCGAGCGCGTCAAAGCCCAGCGCGTCGAGCGTGTCGGCACTGCGTCGGCGGCGCGCGTATCCACGCAGCACGTGGCTGGCAGCGATGTCACGGCCCGCGTCGCGCGCAGCCACCAGGGTGTCGCGCAGCTCAGTGACGTCCCGCAGCCCCAGGTTCACGCCCTGCCCGGCCAACGGATGCACGGCATGCGCGGCATCACCCAACAGCACGAATCGTTCGGCCTGGTAGCTTTTAGCCAGCTGCAACCGGAGCGGGAAGGCCGCGCGCGGCGTGCTGCCCATCACACGGCCCAGACGGAAATCGCTGGCGACGCCCAGTTCATCAAGAAATGCCTGGTCGCCTAGTGCCATGACGCGCTGCGCCTCGGCTTCAGGCAGCGACCACACGATCGAGCTGCGCCCGTCCGCCAAGGGCAACAGCGCCAGCGGGCCACTCTCCAGAAAACGCTGCCACGCCGTACCCTCGTGAGCGCGTTCGGTGGTGACATGTGCCACCACGCCGCGCTGGGCGTAGTCGCGCCCCTGCGTCTCGATACCGGCCAGTGCGCGCAGCGGTGAAGCGGCGCCGTCGGCGGCCACCAGCAGGCGCGCGGACAACGCCTCGCCGCCGGCAAGCTCCAGCTGCACGCGATCTTCAAGCACGTCGAAGCCCTTCACCTGCGCCGGGCACAGCCGGCGCACGCCTGCATGTTCCAGCGCTTGCCACAACGTCCACTGCACCAGGTTGTTCTCGACGATGTAGCCGAGCAGATCGCGCCCCTCGGTGGCTGCATCGAAATGGATGGCGGCACCCGTCGCCGCATCCCACACGTGCATATGCGCATAGGGGCTTGCGCGCGATTCGCGAATGGACGTCCATACATCGAGTTCGTCAAGCAACGCGACGGACGAAGGCGCAAGGCCAACCACGCGCAGATCAACGTCGTCCTGGGCCGACCACGGCAACGGAGCTCGAGCTTCAAGCAAGGCCGTGGCGAAACCCGCGCGCGCCAGCGCCAACGCGGTAGCGGCCCCCACCATGCCGCCGCCGACAACCGCTACGTCCAAGGCAGGTCCGCGACGGCGGGAGGACTCGCCTCGCATCAGGGCTGTCGCGCTCATGGCAGTCGCTCCAGCACCGCACGCGGCGGATCGGCGCGAAACCCCATGCCCCGCTTGGCCAGCAAACGCTGCACGGGCGGCAGGCGATCGAGCGCCAGCATGGCCATGGAACGCAACGGCCCGAGCCATGGTTGTGCCAGGCAGGCCAACTGCACGAGACCGTGGCTCATCGCCATCGTGCCCTCTCGATCAGCCGCACGACGCGCCGCATAGCGCTCCAGCAGGTCCTGAGTCCCGGGATCGGCGAC
>DASXND010000263.1:0-3682 GCA_036495265.1 Dyella sp. | reverse complement strand
GTTGTTCGCGTACAGCATAGGCGGCTGCTTGTCGAACAGGTTGTTCACGCCAAAGTCCACGCGCGTATTGATCGGGGCGATGTTGTAGCCAAGCGATACATCGTTGTACATCGTCGAACCGTAGTGCAGGATCGTGCCCGCCTCGAAGTTCGGCTGGGTGTCATTGACCGAACCCGCGGCGCCGCCGTTGGTGAAGCCGCTGATCCAGCGCATGCGCCACTGGGCGCTCCAGCCGCCCTGCTGCCAATCCACGTAGCCCTGTGCGCGCCAACGCGGGAACAGGCAACCGCCGATGTTGTCCGGGCATGCCGCCGCCTGCGCGGAACCGCCCGGCAGATAGCGACCGGCATTCTGGTAGGTGATATTGCCGGCCACGCCCGGCGCCGTATTCTGGGTGTAGTAACGCAGGTAGGTGGCATTGATGCCGACATTGAACTGGCCGAAGGAGAACTGCGGCAGCTTGTAGTTCGCCGACCAGTCGATGCCGCTGGTGCTGATGCTACCCAGGTTACCCGTGGGTTCCACCGTGGACTGCAGCAACTGGCCCACGTTCGGACCACTAGGATTGCGCTGAATGTACTGACAGTAGACGGTCGAACCTGCCGCGCAGAGATTGAGCAGGCTCTGCAGACCCACGCTGGTGATGGTGTCGTTCAAGGTCACGCGCCACGCATCGACAGTGGTGGAGAGACCGGGCACATAGGACGGGCTGTACACCGCACCAAAATCATACGAGGTACCGTGCTCCGGCTTGACCGGGAAGCCGGCCACGCGCGCGCCTTGCGTGACCGTGCCCGCCTGCGTCTGCGAGGTTACGGAGTTGTTCGTGAAGGTGCCATTGGTGGGCACGTACTGGCACGCCAGGGCCATCGGCGAGCCCGCCGGTGCACCGGTGAAACCGGTACAGGGATCGGTATGGATCATCGGTGAATCGGAGCCCGAGCTGTAGAGCTCGGTCAGGTTCGGCGCGCGGAACACATCTTCCATCGTGCCGCGCAACAGCAGGTCGTCGAACGGCTTGTATTCCAGGGCGAACTTGAAGTTGTTGGTGCTGCCGAAGGTCTGGATACGCGAATAGCGGTCGCCGATGGTGAGGTTCAGCGACTGCACGCCAGGCAAGCCTGCCAATAGCGGAATGAACGCTTCGGCGTAGATGTCCTTGGTGTTGTAGCCACCCTGCACGGCGCTGAGACACTGGCTGCCCAGGATACAGTTGCCGGTACTGGGATCGAGCAACAACTGCGGCGCAGGAATGGAGCGCTCGTAGTCCGTGCGGTACTCGGCGCCAACCGCGAGCTGCACGCCACCGGCAGGCAGGCTGAACAACTCGCCGCTAAGGCCCGCGTGCCAGGTCTTTTGGATCGTATAGAGATTCGACGGGGCCGTGACGCTGGCCGCCTTGATCGCTGCCACGGAACCTGGCGTATTGATATCGAACGGATTGAACTGGCAGGCCACGACGCTGGGGCAACCGGTGCCCGTCGCCACGCCGTCCGCACCCATGGTGGAGGCACCCGTATACAACAGGGTTCCGTCAACCAGGCCGCCGACGGTTTTGACCACGCTCTGGTGACCGTAGTTATAGCCCGCGTCCCAGTTCCAATTCTTGCCCCAGGCGACGAAGTCGCCGCGGAAGCCGGTATTGATCTGCGCGTCCGTGCTGCCGTTCAGCGCCGTGCGATTGCCATTCGACGTCAGGCGCGACGACAAGGTATTGCCGCTTGCGCCAAACCCCACACCGAACGGATTGAACGCGTTGTTCTGATCAATCACCGCACCCGTCGACGCGGTGCCGTACACCGTCGGCGCCAACTGGGCGCTGGACGAGGTCTTCTGGTAGATGGCATCCACGTAGGCGGTGACATGCTCGCCGAGATGGTAGTCGCCATTGAGGAAGCCGCCTGTGCGCTCCTGCGGCGTCATGATCAGGTTGACCGCAGCGTAGTTGTACTTGTCGCCGTTGCCGTAGCAATGGTAGTTCGCGTTGTTGACCACCTGGCTATTGCCGCCAGCACTCAACGATACGTATCCGCAACCGAACTGGCCGGCAAGGCCGCTGCCGGCAATGCCCTTCGCAGGGTCCGCCACGGTGCCGGGGAGCTGGATGCGGCCGACCGGTGTGGATGACGAGCCACCGACGACCACGTTGCTGCCGGACAGCGTCAGCGCATGCTTGGAGAAGTCGCGGTTGGCTGCCAGCACGCCATCCTGCTTGTTGTAGTTGATGCCGGCCATAAGGCTTCCCTTGTCGGACGACTGTCCGAAAGTGAAGGTATAGCCGCTCTGGTCGCCATCGTTGCGATCGGACTGGCCGACGTTGGCGGTGAACGTGGCACCCTGGTAATTCCTGCGCAGGATGAAGTTGACCACGCCGCCGATGGCATCCGAACCATAGGTCGCCGAGGCGCCGGTCGGCAGCACTTCGATGCGTTCGATCGCATCGGCCGGAATGGCGTTCGGATCCTTGCTCAGCAGACGCTGGCCATCCACCAGGATCAGCGTGCGATTGGAACCCAGGCCGCGCAGGTTGATGCTCGAACTGCCGGTGCCGCCGCCGTTGTTGACCTGCGGGTTGACGTTGCCGCCGGTCATCGCGGGCAGCTGCTGCACCAGGTCACCCAGGGTCTGCTTGCCGGTGGCCTGGATCTGCGCGCGATCGATGGTCACGACCGGGCTGGCCGTCTCGACGTCTACACGGCGAATCAGCGAACCGGTGACGGTGACCGTGTCGAGTGTCTTGCTCTTGGCCTGTTCCGGCGCCGCGTTATTCGTGGCCTGCGCGTCTTGCGCGAAGGCAGCGGTACCGTACGTGCCCGCCGCGAGCATACCCAGCGACAGAGCAAGACGCACCGACGTGCATAGTTTGTTCTCTCCGATCTTCATGAAGCACCTTTTTTATCGACGTGTTCAATGACTTCCAAAAAATGCATGGGCGATTGCGTAAAGAACTCTTGAAGACAGCCCCTCCGTAATCGGCCACCCAGCGTGTAAAGCACCCGCAGCTATCCGCCCGCCAAGCGCATGCGTGCCGACATTGCGTTGTTCATCCCCGCCCTCCCCGTCCTATTTGTATCGATCTAAAATTGAAACAAAGCCTGCCCGCTCGGTGCCGCCCGCTTAGGTCTTCGGTGGTGAAAACGACGGCGGTGCCTTGGCGATATCGCTACCCCAAAGCAGGTCAGGCGTGGCATGCAAGGTAAAGTTGAGGTGCCCGCCGTTGGTCGCGAAGCTGGCGGGTAGCCACGGGCTGTCATGCGGCTGGCCATTCAGCGTGAGCGCATGCACGAACGGTGCATCGGTGGCCGCGCCGGACGCTTCAATCGTCACGTCGCCACCTGCGCGATGGATCACGGCGCGCGGGAACAACGGACTGCCGATGACCAACTCGGCGCGCCCCGGAATAGCCGGATAGAGGCCAAGCGCCGACCACACGTACCACGATGACATCTCACCCAGATCGTCATTGCCCGGAATGCCCTCTGGCCTGTTCTGCCACAACGTGTTGAGCACGATGCGCACGGCCTCCTGCGTCTTGGCGGGTTGGCCCGCAAACGCGTAAAGCCAGGGCGTGCCGATCGAAGGTTCGTTGTCGAGTTCCGCGTGCAGCGGACCGGATCGAGTCAACGCCCACTGGCCCTTGTCGTCATGGAAGAAGCGATCGAGTCGCTCGACGGCCTTGGCG
>DASXND010000262.1:0-5739 GCA_036495265.1 Dyella sp. | reverse complement strand
ACCTCGCTAAAAGGCGCCCCTTGCCCTCTGATAGCAAACGCCATGCCATCGCTGGAAAACGTTGCGATTGCTGGGTTTGCGGGATCCCGCAGGGCGCCGCGGCGCTTTCTTGACGCGCGTCGGGGATTGGTCGCGACGTGTTGGCGACGGTTGGCGGAAGCTCGTCGCGGGGGCTGGTGTTGCGCGGATACCGCGCTGGTCGTGGTCCCATTCGATCGCCCGACGAGCACAAAGCGTCCGATCACGCAGCCGTTTTGCCCGTCATCCCAACGGCTCTGAACAGCCGAATGGCTGGTCAAGCTGGGGTCCAGTGACTTTCGCTCTGTTTTGGCGTGACCACGACCGGGCTCGCCTGCGGCGGGCTTCCGCCCTCCTGCCGGAGGCCGGGTCACTTTCTCTTGCTTGCCCAAGAGAAAGTAACCAAAGAGAAAGGCACCCCGCTTGGCGCTTGCCGAGCTGATCGCTCGGCAAGTCCGTGAGGGTCGGCCGGGCTTTTCGACAGGGCTCCTGCCCTGACGAAAAGTGCCTGGCATCCATGCCAGGCACCCCTGCGGGGCCTGATCGTCCGCCCCTCACCGCCGCACAGGGGGTCCGAAGGTCAAAAGCCAAACCCGAGGGCTCGAGCAGCGCGGTGCGCTGCTCACCGCTCTTGTGCTGTCGCTTGAGCTTTTAGCTCTTGGCACTTCGGGCCCCTATGGCGCGGCGGGTGGGTGGAGGAAAAGCCCGCAGGGTGGCCGGCAGGGATGCCGGCCAGTTTGTCGTCAGGGCAGGATGCCCTGTCGACAAACCTCCGTAACCCACCCGCGCACCTGGAGGGCGTAGCCCGGAAGGCGCGCCATCGGGGTGGCCTCTCTTTTGGTTACGTTTCTCTGGCCAAACAGAGAAAAGTAACCCGGCCTCCGGCAGGAGGACGGAAGCCCGCGGCAGGCGAGCCAGGTCGCGGCGACGCTAAACCAGAGCGGAAGCCACTGGATGACCAGCTGCGCTGTTGTAAAGCGCCTCAAGCCTTCGCCGGGATGACGAGCAAATACGGCAAATGTCGCGGCGGAATTAAACGGCAGAAAGAGACCCTAGATCAGGCAAACGTATCCAACAACCCCAGCGCCTGCAACACCGGCGCCGCCACCTGAGCAACATCCCCATCATCCGTCGCCCCGGCATCTCCGCTGGCAGCCGAACCCGACGCCCCCCCTTGCCCCGCATTGCCACCACTATTGCCCTGCTCCACCTGCGCCTGCCCCAAGGTAAGACCGTGGTGGGCCAGCATGGAGTCCAGCTGACTCAGCGTCTGCTGGACCGCGTGCACGGCATTGGGATGTTGCGCGATGAAGCTCACGTCGACGTGGTCGTGCCGCACACTCACCTTCACCTCGAGCTGACCGAGATCCTCGGGATGCAGCGTGATACGTGCTTCCTTGATGTCCTGGCCACCGAGCCAGGCCACGTGCTGGCCCAGCTCCTGCGCGAACGACGGGGTGCCCACGGATGCATTCATGGTCACGGCATGAGGCGTCGCGGCGATCGGTGCCGATGCCTGGGCTTGCATGAAGGGCGCGGTCAGATTGCGCAGGGCATCGAGTGGATCGCTGCGATCGCCTTGCGCCGAGGTAGCCGGTGTGGTTTGCGCGGCAGTCTCGAGCTTCGCGTCAACTGCGGTCGTCATGGGGGTCGTGCCGTCATCGGCGTCGCCCGCCAGGGCGGATAGCGCGCTGTCCTGCAATCCGTCGGTTGCTGTTGATGCATCCGCCGCGTCGTCGGCATCGGCTTGAGCAGATGCCTGGATTGCCCCCGATAGCGGCATGCCGGGCATGCCTGAAACCTGTAGGGTCGAAGCGGTGACGGCCGCACTCTCGCTGCCACTGGTTGCCGGTGCCGCTGGCGTCGGAGCCGCGTTGGCGGGGATGCTCTGGCCGAGCAGTGCGAGCATCGCCGCCGCTGCACTAGTCGGCGGGTTCGCGTTGGTAGGCGTGGCTTGCTTGTCGGCGTCCTTGGAGTCCTTGCCCGCGGGGTTCCACGGCTTGCTGGTCGGCGTCGATGTTGACGCGGCTGCCGCCGTGGATGTCGTGCTCGACGACGGGGACGTCGACGCATTCGCTGTCGAGGCCGCGTGGGTCGACGCTGACGGTCGTTGCGCCGATTGCTGTTGGCGTGCCTGATGCAGCGGCGCGGCGAAAGCGCTGGGCGATCTACCGTCGGACGAGCTGTTGCCTGCCGATGCAGGTACGGATGGCGCGGACGGCGGCGTCACGTTCGCGGCAAGGGCAAGCGGTGGCGTCATGCGGAATTCTCCGGGAAGGCATGGGGACGCGCCGTCTTCATGACGACCACCCCTGATGGGAGCGACGATGCTGCATGCGCTCGTCGACCTCGGCTTGCTCGCGGCGTTCCTCGCTTTTGCGCTCCTGCTCACGATAGCGATCGATCACGCTACCCAACGCGCGTTCGCGCGAGTGCGCGTCGTGCCACTGGCCCCGGACGTGGTCCAGTTGCCGGTGCAGCCGGGCGACCTCGGTGGTCTGCTGGGCGATCACCTGGTCGATACGCTCCACGAACTGGCGGCGGTTGAGCAAGGCAGCGACGCTGACCCCACCGGACGTGTCGGCGTACTCCTCCCGGTAGCGGCGCAGCTCGGTGAGCTGCTGCTCCGCCTTGGCCACGCGCTGCTGCTGTTCGGCCAGTCGCTGCATCGCCGTTTCCTGGCGTTCGCGCGCGACGTCGGCAGCGGGTTGCAGGCGATTGGCACGCGATGTCACGGCGTGCCTCCGGCGGTAAGCTGCTCAAGCCCGGCGATGGCATCGGCGAGCGCCATCGGCGCATCCACTTCCTGCTGCAGGAAATCGCGCATGCGCGGCCACATGGTGATCGCGTGATCGACCTGCGGATCGGAACCCTTCTGGTACGCACCGACGGCGATCAGATCGCGCTGCTGACGATACGCCGAATAGACCTGGCGGAATCGTTGGGCCGCACGCAAATGCTCACGTGTCACCACGGCCGGCATCACGCGGCTGATCGACGCCTCGATATCGATGGCAGGGTAATGACCCGCCTCGGCCAGATCGCGCGAGAGCACGATATGACCGTCAAGAATGGCGCGCGACGCATCAGCGATCGGATCGTGGCGGTAGTCGTCGCCTTCGGTAAGCACGGTATAGAACGCCGTAATGGAACCGCGGCCTTCGGCGTCGTTGCCCGCGCGCTCGACCAAGGCCGGCAGCATGGCAAACACCGACGGCGGGTAGCCCTTGGTGGCTGGCGGCTCACCGATGGCGAGTGCGATCTCGCGCTGGGCCTGCGCGTAGCGCGTAATCGAGTCCATCAGCAGCAGTACGCGCTGGCCGCGATCGCGAAACCACTCCGCGATGGCGGTGGCGTACTGCGCACCACGCAGGCGCTTGAGCGGCGGCGCATCGGCGGGAGCCGCCACGATGACGGCACGTGCACGGCCTTCGGCGCCCAGCGTATGTTCGACGAATTCCTTGACTTCGCGGCCACGCTCGCCGATCAGCCCGACCACTACGACATCGGCGTCGGTGTAGCGCGTCATCATACCGAGCAGGGTCGATTTGCCGACGCCTGAGCCGGCGAACAAGCCCAGGCGTTGGCCGCGACCGACGCTCAGCAAGGCGTTGATGGCACGCACCCCCGTATCCAGCGGTGTATCGATGGGCTTGCGCGCCATGGGATTGATCGGCTCGCGCTTGAGCGAAGCGTGCTCTTCCACGTCGAGCGGACCCAAGCCATCGAGCGGCACACCGTCGGCGCCGATCACCCGGCCAAGCAAGGCCATGCCGACCGGCAGGCCGCTGGTATGTGCGCACGGACGCACGCGTGCATTCGGCAGCACGCCGTGCATCTCGGTCACTGGCATCAGCAACAGACGCTCGTCGGCAAAGCCGACCACCTCGGTGTCCAGCTCCTTGCCGTCGGCCGTGGCGACCATGCAACGTGCGCCCAGCGGCGCCTCGCAGCCCTCAGCCTCCAGGGTCAGCCCGACCACCCGGCGCAGGCGACCTTCGACCGTGAGCATGCGCGTACCGCTGGCGCGCTGCCGACGGCGCGCCAAGCGTTCCTGCCACAAGCTAGCTGGCGACTCGTCGGCCGGCGGGTTCATCCGCGCACCTCATCGGCATCGGCATCAATGTCTTCCGCCTCGGCGCCGATCACGGCATCGACGACGGCGGCCATGCGGGTTTCGACCCGTGAATCCAGGCGCGAGCGTTCGCTTTCCAGCATGCAGTCGCCGCGCTCCAAGCTGCCGTCAGCAACCAGCTGCCAGTCGGGCTCGGCTACGTGCAGTGAACGCAGCAGGGCGAGATCCTCGGGGTGCAGACGCACGCGCAATTTCGTCGTCGCGGCCGGCATGACCAGCACGGCCTGCCGTATGGCTTCGACCACCAGGTCAGGCGACACGCGTAACTCATGTGCGACCACCCGCCGCGCCACGGTCATGGCCAGGCGCGCCAGTTCCAGCTCCACCAGTTCATCCATGGAGCGCAAGGGTCGCGCGGCGGCTTCCAGGATCCGGTCGAGCCGCGCCATGCGCTCATTCAACACATCGCGCGCTGCGACCAGGCCTTCCGCATGTCCGGCGGCGTAGCCTTCGTCGCGCGCCTGCTGTTCCAGCGCTTCGAGATCGCGCACGGTAGGTTGCACCGTCGCTTCGGCGGGTGCCACCTCCGCCACCGGCGGCGCACCCATCTCGGGCGGCAGCCAGCGCTGGAACGAGACGACGTTGTCGCGATCGAGGACGGCGCTCATGCGACCAACTCGTCACCGGTGCCGGAAAGATTGATCGCCCCCGAATCGGCGAGCTTCCGCGCGATGCCGAGCACTTCCTTCTGCGCGGAATCGACCTCGCTCAGACGCACCGGACCGGACACCTCCAGGTCGTCGCGCAGCATGTCGGCCGCGCGCTTGGACATGTTGGCGAAGATTTTTTCGCGTACGCCGGGCTCGGCGCCCTTGAGGGCGGTGACCAGGCGCGCCGTGGGCACTTCGCGCAATAGCGTCTGCATGCTGCGGTCGTCCAGGTCGCCGAGGTCTTCGAACACGAACATCAGTTCTTCGATACGCCCGCCCAGGCCCGAATCATGCGTGCGGATGGCCGCCATCAGTTCGTTCTCGCGGGTGGTTTCCATCGCATTGAGAATATTCGCCGCGGCCTTGAGGCCACCCACGCTGGCCGACTTGAGCTTCTTGGTATTGCCGGAAAACTGGCGTTCCATGATCTCATCCAGCTCGTTGAGCGCGTGCGGCTGCACGCCGTCGAGCGTGGCGATACGCATCACCGCGTCGCTGCGCACGCGCGGCGGCAGGTAGCCAATGACTTCGGCGGCCTGGTCGGGCTCGAGATGGGCCAGCACCAGCGCGATGATCTGCGGATGTTCTTGGCTGATCATTTCGGCGATGGCGCGGCTCTCCATCCACTTGAGCGATTCCAGGCCCTTGCTGGACCGGCCCAGCAGGATGCGGTCGATCAGGCCGCCCGCCTTGCTCTCGCCCAGCGCATTGACCAGGATCTTGCGGATGTACTCCTCGGTGCCGACGCCGAGCGAGGTATGGCGGCCCATGTCGTCGTTGAGGCGATCGAGCACGAGCTCCACCTGCTCTCGCGACACGTTGGTGAGGCTGGCCATGGCCGAACCGACCGCCTGCACGTCACGCGCACTGAGATGCTTCAGCACCTCGGCTGCGTCCTGCTCGCCCAGCGTGAGCAGCAGGATGGCCGCGCGCTGC
>DASXND010000261.1:0-5983 GCA_036495265.1 Dyella sp. | reverse complement strand
TTTGACGAAACCGACACCTGAGCCACCATGCACGAACTCGATTTTGAACTGGACCGCGACTTCATTGAGCTCAACCAGCTGCTCAAGCTGGTCGGGATATGCGATAGCGGCGGCGCCGGCAAGGCCATCGTGGCCAGCGGTGCGGTGTTGGTGGACGGCGCGCAAGAGCTGCGCAAAACCTGCAAGATCCACGCGGGTCAGGTCGTGCAGATCGACGACATCGTCATCCACGTGCACGCGGCAGAGTGAGCCAGGCCGCCACGCCGTGCAAGCGGGCGTGGCTTATGCAGGCGTGGGTAGCGCCGCCAGCCGGCGATCCAGCTCCGCATGCGCGGGAAGTCGTATGCCGAACTGCTCCTGCAAGACCTGCTTGATCTCGGCGACGCCGTGCAGCGTGCGCCGTACGGACTCGCCGCCGGTGGGATGCACGGCGAACTCGCGATTGCGCAGGCCGATGCGCCGATCCGCGAGTGTGCGCGCGGCGATCAGCCCATGCAGGAAGTGCGAGCCCGGAAACGTCGAGGTGTAGTGATTGGCCACCACGTAATCGATGGCCTGACGCGGCTGCAGGTCGAAACGGTATAACGTCTTCCACTCGCCGCGAACCAGCGACTGCATGCGCCAATCGGCGCCGAGGTTGAGCAGGCGAAATGGCTCGTTTCCCGTGGGCTGTTGCATGTCCGGTTGCAAGCGCAAGGCGCCGCTGAGCGCCATGCTGCCAAAGCCCACATCCGCCAGCCAACTCTCTCCATCCAGCTCGATGCGCAACAACATGTGCGTCTCGGCGGTTTGCTCATCTTCCGGCTGCATCCACAGCACGCGCGCGATCAGACCTGAAACCTCAAAGCCGATCGCCTTGAGTACTTCCAGGAACAAGCGGTTCTGCTCGAAGCAGTACCCGCCGCGTCCCTCATGCACGAGTTTCCGCTCCACCACATCGGGCTCCAGCGACACCGGTACACGCAGCAGTGGATCCAGGTTTTCGAAAGGAATCGCAGCGACGTGCGCGGTGGCGAGAGCCCGCAACGTGGTGATGTCGGGCGCCACCGGGCCGCCATACCCAAGCCGGCGCAGATAAGCGTTCAGGTCGATCGCATGGGACATAGATGAGCCCGTTGGCATGCTGGACGCGCAACATAACACCGCGTTGTCGCCGGTTTTGCACGCGAGCCGGCGCGGAGTGCGAGGATCAAGGTAACCGGGCGTGCTCATGCAGCGAATACTGGGTTGGCGGCCCGGCTTAAGTCAGCGGGCCATCGTGCCGGCGACCCATGCATGGGCCGGGGGCACACCGTCTCATCCGTCGATGGAGCGTTCCGTTATGAGTATCCGCCGATTCAAGCTGCTTCCTGGCCTCGGCAGCCTGTTCATCATGGCCGGCCTGGTCGCCTGCAGCCTGCCCGCCGTAGGCAGCGATGCCGTCAGCCTGCCGGACCCCGCCGTGGATGCCAGCCCGGGCCAGGGCAACCAGGTGGCCGTACTGGCGGGCGGTTGCTTCTGGGGCCTGCAGTCGGTGTTCGAGCATGTGAAGGGCGTCAAGAAGGTCTGGGCCGGCTATTCGGGTGGCGCCGCGAATACCGCGGAATACGAGCGCGTCAGCGATGGCGACACCGGCCATGCGGAATCCGTGAAGATTCTCTACGACCCGGCCAAGGTCAGCTACGGCCAGTTGCTGAAGGTGTACTTCTCCGTCGCCACCGATCCCACCCAGCTCAATCGCCAGAGTCCGGACGTCGGCACCCAGTATCGCTCGGTGATTTTCTATGGCAACGACGAGCAGAAGCGCGTCGCCGCGGCCTATATCGCGCAGCTGACGGCAGCCAAGTCGTTTCCCGGCCCCATCGTGACCCAGGTGGTGCCCTTGCAGGCGTTCTACGTGGCCGAGGCCTATCACCAGGAGTACGCGCAGCGGCATCCGAATGACCCGTACATCGTCTTCAACGACGCGCCGAAGGTAACGCATCTCAAGCAGTTGTTGCCGACACTGTATCAGCCGGAACAGATGGTGGTGGACGTGCAGCTGCACTGAGCACGGCGCCCGCTTGCCGCCGGGATCAGATCGATTCCGGCGGCACCAACCTCAGATGCGGACCACCCTGGCGTCGACCAGGGCTCAACAGTTGCACGATCACATCCGGCTCGACCGGCCTGGAATAGAGGAAGCCTTGCCCCTCCACGCACCCGGCGCGGAGCAGGAAGCGGTGCTGCTCTTCGGTCTCGATGCCTTCTGCGATGGGGCTGATGCCCAGGTTGCGGCACAACGTGAGCATGGCTTCGACGATGGCCGCGTCGCTGCTGTCATCGGGTAGGCCAAACACGAAGCTCTGGTCGATCTTCAGGTAGGCGATCGCGCGCAGCTTCAGATAGCGCATCGATGAATAGCCGGTGCCGAAGTCGTCAATCGCGACACCCACACCGAGCGCGTGCAAGGCGTGCAGGGTCCGCTCCATCTCTTCACCCAGTCGCAGGATCGCGCCCTCGGTGATCTCCAGCATCAGGCGCTCCGGTGCCAGCCGGCGCGACTCGAGCAGCGAGCGGATGTCATCGACGAAGTTGGCCTGGCCGAACCAGTTCGCCGAGACATTGATCGCCATGCGCAGTGGCGGCACGCCAGCCTGGTCCCATAGATACATTTGCGTGCACGCCGCCTGCAGCACCCACTGGTCGATGCGCCGGATCAGGCCCAGCTTCTCCGCCATGGGGATGAATTCGCCCGGCGAGATCGCGCCACGTTCGGGATGATGCCAGCGCAACAGCGCCTCCACCGCCACGATGCGGCCACTGCGCATATCCACCGTGGGCTGATAGACCAGGCGGAACTCCTTCTCCGTGAGCGCCTTGCGCAACTCCGATGCGAGTGCAATGCGCCGGAGCACGTCGGCATGCATGCGCGGCGAATAGAAGCGGAACGCGTTGCGCTCCTCGGTCTTCGCCGCATACATGGCGGCGTCGGCATTGGTGATGAGGGTCGGTACATCCATGCCGTCCAGCGGATAGCAGGCAATGCCGATGCTGGCGCTTAGCGCGACTTCGTATTCGCCCACCACCACGGGCGCGGCCAAGGTGGTGAGCAGGCGCCCGGCCAAGGCGCTGGCCTGCTCGCGCGAATACAGATCGCCGAGCAAGACGGTGAACTCGTCACCGCCGATGCGACCGGCCAGGCCACGCTCGCCCAATTCATACGCGATGCGTTCGGCCACCTTCACCAGCAGGTGATCGCCAATGGCATGGGTATAGCTGTCGTTGACCGCCTTGAACGCGTCCAGGTCGATGAACAGCACGGCGATCATGCCCCGATCGCGTTCCGCCTGACCAATCGCCTGCACGCACCGGCGCTCGAACTCAGTGCGATTGACCAAGCCGGTCAGCGGATCGTGCGCCGCCATGTATTGGAGCCGTTTCTCGTTCGCCTTCGCAGCGCTGACGTTGTTGATGACCGCCACGTAATGCTGCACGCCGCCGTCCGGATCACGGATCGCGCTGATACTGAGCAGCTCCGGATACGCCGAGCCATCGAGTCGCCGGCTGCGCACCTCGCCCACCCAGTTGCTGTCGATGTCGATGGCAGCCCATACCGAATCGGGTAGCGGCGAGCCATCGGGCAGGCTGCGCAAGTCATCGAAGCGCACGCCCTCGAGCGCCTGCGCCGTGAAACCTGTCATGCGAATATGCGCCGCGTTTACCCGCGTCACCCGGCGCGCGGCATCTGCAATGATCACCCCCTCGGCGATACCCGCGAGCGCCTCGGAGGCGATACGGCGCTGCTGCTCCAGGTTCACCCGCTCGGTGATGTCGCGCATGATCGACTGACGCACGCTCTGCTCACCCCATTTCGCCACGCTGCTGCGCATTTCCACCGGGCGCATGCGCCCATCTGGACCGCGCAGCTCGCCGGTGACGGCGCCATCGGCGCGGTGCAGCAAGGGCACGAACAGGCGGGACAGCTCGGTGTCAATCAGCGCCTCCGTATCGAGTCCGGTCCACTCCCGTGCCGTGCGATTCGCGCCAAGCACGCGGCCACTCGCCTCATCGACCATCACGATGGCATCCGCAGCGCTATCGAACAGCAGGCTGTAGCGCTCTTCCGTACCGCGAATGCGCGACAGCGCCCGCTGCGCCATGCGCAGCCACAGCAAGGAGGCCAGGCATGCGGCGAGGAACACGCCCGCGAACAACACGCGCCCGAGCCAGATTGCACCTTGCGCAACCTCCAGCGAGAACCGCTTGGTCAGCGGGTCCAACTCGTCGTTGAGCGCATTGATGCGCGCACGCTGTTTGGCAATCAGTACATCGTCGGGCCGACCGTGCTCATAGGCGCGCTGAAGTTCCTCAGCGATACCCCCAAGTTGCGCGATGGGAGGGTCGGCGGCGCGCCAGGCCGCAACCGCCTCGCGCATATGCCGTGCCCCGGTGAAATACCGGAGCATGAAGATCATGCCGGGTTCGGCCGCGGGCAGAATCTTGCCGCGGGCGAACGCGTTATGCACGTCCGCGCGATCGAATACGCCAGACGCAATCGCATCACGCGCCCGGCCATCGGAGATCAAAAGATCATAGTTGTCCTTGAATCTCGCCAGACGGCCCGCATCGCCGGTCTCGGCGAAGCTCAGCAAATCGATGACCGTCTGTTTTTCGGCCTTGCTCCAGACACTCTCGCCGTTGAGAAAACCGGCGAGAGTGACCTGGACCTGGAGCGCGCCCCAGGTCAATACGAGAATCAGACCAATAACGGCCACCAGCCCATAGGCCAGTGGCCTCAAGCGCCGCGACAGAGGTCTTTGAGAGGTGCTACGGATCGAATCCATGGCGTACCTTTTACACGACCACTTCGGAAACCTACATCTCGCTCATCACACTGTCGACGGCGCGGCCTGAATCTTTATGCAGCGCGCTCCCCCATCTCCTCGGCTAGCTGCGGCACCATGCAACGCTCCAGTCCGTAATGGAGGCTGGTATAGCTACGCACGATGCACTCGCGCACATGCTCGACCTGCTCCGGTGCCGGCCGCGTGCCCATCAACGTGCACACGATTTCCAAGGCCTCCCAAGGATGGGTATCGTCATAGGCTGCGTGCAACTGAAGCCAGCGCAATGTGGCCTTGCGACCGGTCTCCGGCAGACTCTGAGCGTAGGCTACGCTGTCGTAGACCTTCTGCGACCATTCGCCAGTCACCCCCTCGATAGCGTAATTGGTGGCGGCAATGCCCGCAGCCAAGGTGTCGCGACCGCACACCTCGTGGCACCAGTCGGCCGCCGTCTGGGTTCCCCTGGGCGGACGCGCGCCAAGCACCACCTCGCGCGCCACGCCAGACCCGTCGGCCCAATCCAGCCAGTACTCGGCATGGTTCTGTTCGACGCGGATGTTGCGTACCAGCCAGCGACGCGCCAGGTTGTCGCCCGGGCTCCGGCCGTACTGGGTTTTCAGCAGGTTCTGCGCCATGAACGATGGAAAGCGCTCGATCAGCGACCAGGTACCGACCATGAAATTGCGCATGGTCTGGTGGTCGATGCGCCCCTCGCTCATCAAATCCCACATCGGGTGGTCACGGACGCTCCGGCGGGCGGGTTCGCAGGCGGCGATCATGTCTTGCGCCCACTGCGGGTAGCTGGCGAGTTCGGTCAGCGAGCCGGTGCGTTCAAATTGAGCTTTCATGCAGTTCTCCAATCATCAGTAGGGAAAACCGCCGACCCCTTGCCGGCGGCCCAACGCGAGTAGGCGTCGGAGCCGCATAGTGGTCATGCGCTCGTGCTCTTGCGAACACCCTACTTATCTAGGACTGGAAAGAAAGCATCATAAGCCAATGATATATATGGCTTATATGGAATAACTGAGACCATTCCGGAAGTCCATCGCCCGTCGAGTAACGGATTTCTGGCGCCAAGAAAGCGACACCCGTCAAACAAATGACGATCATCGTCCCGGCAAGCCGGGGACGATCGCGCACCGCGAAGCGGGGAATCCGGTGCCTGTTGGCCGTACGGG
>DASXND010000260.1:0-5107 GCA_036495265.1 Dyella sp. | reverse complement strand
GTCTCGCCCTGCGCGTACAAACCGGCAAGCAACAGCGCCGACTTCACCTGGGCACTGGCCACCGGTAGCGTGTATTCGATGCCGTGCAGCGCCTGGCTGCCGTGCACCTGCAGCGGCGGCAGGCCATCGCGGCTGTCGATCCTCGCGCCCATCATGGCCAAGGGGTCGGTCACCCGGCGCATCGGCCGCTTTGACAGCGATTCGTCGCCGACCAGCGTGCTATCGAAAGCCTGCCCTGCCAGCAGCCCGGCCAACAAGCGCATGCCGGTGCCGGCATTGCCGCAATCCAAGGGCTGCGATGCACCACGCAAGCCATGCAAGCCGACGCCATGTACGCGACGCTCGCCTTCGGCAGGCATCTCGATCCGCACGCCAAGCTGTTGCAGGACCGCGGCGGTGGCGCGCGTATCCTCACCCTCGAGGAAGCCGCGAATCTGCGACGTACCCTCCGCCAACGCGCCCAGCATGAGGGCGCGGTGCGATACGGATTTATCGCCGGGGACGCGTACGCTGCCTTGCAGCGCGCGACCGGCATGACTGATCCAGTCGAGTCGACTCACGATGAACTCTCCGGCAGCCGCTCTCAGGCGACCGCATACATATCAGGGCAAGGCCACCGGGTAGGAACCGAGCACGCGCACCTTGGCCGCGGCCGAGCCCATTTCCTGCATGGCCGCCTGCATGGGCTCGTCGTTGACGTGGCCCGACACGTCGATGAAGAACGCGTACTGCCACTTGCCCGAATGTGCTGGGCGCGACTCGATGCGATTGAGGCTGAGTCCATGCTTGGCGAACGGACTCAGCACGTCATACAAGGCGCCAGGCTTGTCGTTCACCGTGATGAGCAAGGATGTGCGGTCGTTGCCCGATGGTGGAAACAGCGAACGGCCAATTACCAGGAAGCGCGTGGTGTTGTCCGCGCGGTCCTCGATGGCCTGGGCCACGGTCTTGAGCCCATAAACGCGACCCGCCGTTTCGCCGGCGATGGCACCCGCATCGTCGGCATGGCGTGCAAGGCGAGCGGCTTCGGCATTGCTGCTTACCGCGGTGCATTCCACGCCCGGCAGGTTGATGCGCAACCAGGTCTTGCACTGCTGCAGCGACTGCGCATGCGCATAGACGCGCTTGATGTCCTCAAGCTTGCCGCCCAGGGAATGCAGGCACTGGTGCACGCGCAGCTCGACTTCGCCGCAAATCGTGGCGTCGGAGGTGAGGAACATGTCCAGGGTCACCTGGATCATGCCCTGCCCGGAATTCTCCACTGGTACCACGCCGAAATCGGCATGGCCGGCGGCTACTTCCTGGAATACTTCCTCGATGCTACCTAGCGGCAGGCCGTAGGCCGCGTGGCCAAAGTGCTTGCGCACGGCCTGCTCGCTGAAGGTGCCTTCCGGTCCCAGGAATCCGACCTTGAGCGGATCTTCCTGCGCCAGGCAGGACGACATGATCTCGCGGAACAGGCGCACCATTTCCGTATCGGACAAGGGGCCGTGGTTGCGATCCACCACCATGCGCAGGACGTGCGCCTCGCGCTCGGGACGGTAATAGTCGATCGCCGAAAGCCCCGCTCCCTTGACGCGCGCCACTTCCTGCGCCCATCCGGCACGTTCCGAGATCAGTTGCTGGATCTGCTGATCGATAGTGTCGATGCGCTCACGCACATCGGAAAGCGAGGATTTCTTGTCGGTCATGTCTCGGCGATCTGGAAGGAAAGAAGTCCAAACGGTGGATCAGGGATGGTCTCCGATCCACCAACCCGCGCGCAACCGTTTCATCCGTGACGTTTGGCAAAGTCGCTCATGAAGGCCACCAGGGCTTGCACAGCCTCCAACGGCACCGCGTTGTAGAGCGAGGCACGCATGCCGCCCACCGCCTTGTGTCCCTTCAGCGCGAGCAAGCCTGCGACCTCCGATTCCTTGAGGAAGGCGGCATCCAGGACGCTGTCATGCAAGGTGAACGGCACATTCATGCGCGAACGCGAGGCGTGCTCGACAGGGCTGCGGTAGTAGCCGCCCGAACCATCGATGGTCCCATACAGCAAGTCCGCCTTGGCGCGGTTGCGCTCGCCCATCGCCAGCAGGCCGCCCTGCTCCTTCAGCCACTGGAAGGTGAGGCCTGCCAGGTACCAGCCCCAGGTATTGGGCGTATTGAGCATGGAATCGTTCGCCGCATGGTCCGCATAACGAAAAATGCGCGACATCGGGCGGGTAGCACGTTGCAGCAGGTCGCGACGGACGATCATTACCACCAGTCCCGACGGACCGATGTTCTTCTGGGCGCCGGCATAGATCAGGCCGAAGCGCGAGACATCCAGCGGCTCGGACAGGATATTGGAGGACATGTCCGCGACCAGCGGGACATCGCCCACCTCGGGAATATCATAAAACTCGACACCGTGGATGGTCTCGTTCGGTGTGTAGTGCACATAGGCGGCACGGGGATCGAGTTTCCAGGTATCGCGCGGCGGCAGCTGCAGGTAGTGCTGATCCTGGCTGCTGGCCGCGAGGTTTACCTTCACATACGGTGCGGCCTCGCTTACGGCCTTTTCACCCCAATGACCCGTGACAATGTAGTCCGCGCTGTCGCCATCGCCGGCCAGGTTCATCGGTATCTGGCCGAAATGCTGGGTTGCACCGCCTTGCAGGAACAGCACGGCGTAATCGGCGGGAATCGCGAGCAGCTCGCGCAGATCGGCCTCGGCCTGTTGAGCCAGGCCTGTGAACGCCTTGCCACGATGGGAAAGCTCCATCACCGAGGCACCGCAGCCCTGCCAGTCCAGTAGCTCGCGCTGTGCGCGTTCAAGTACCACCTGCGGCATCGCCGCCGGGCCTGCGCTGAAATTCCAGAGTCTACTCACTGACTGACGGCGCCTTGGTGGGAGGAATCACCGCATTATGCCGCGTCGCAGCAACACATCGTCAACCGGTTCGCCGATGCCTGCGAACCGCCCCGGCGCGTACCTTAGAAGCGCACCAACAGGGCAACGGCGATACCCAGCGCCAGCACGGCCGCGGTGGCGATCAGCCACCACACTTCGCCACGCGGACCGGCATCTTCCTCCGGCAGGTGCTCGTGAGGTGGCTCCGGCCGCACGATCTCGGGCTCCAGTTCCAGCCCCGGGGCGTCGACCACGAAGCGGTGCATCGCCAGGCCGATCTGGTCACCCGGACGCAAGGCCGCCTGTGTCACCGCCACGCCGTTCACGCGCAACGGATAACGCTCAGATCGCTGGCCCGCCTCGAGCATAAGCTGCCCATCACGCCAGAATACGATCAGCGACGCGGCCTCGCCCTGCGGCAGTTCCAGCGGAAAGCGGCCCATCGGCCCCAGCTCCAGCTTGTCCTGCAGCGACAGCACGCGACCCGACAGCGACCCGGCCACCGCACGCAGGGCGACCGTGCAGCGGCCTTCCGCCGGCACGGTCACGGGTGGGTTATGGGCAGGCTCCTCATCGACCCGCAGCAACATGCGGCAATCGCCAACGCTGAGAATGTCACCCGCGCGCAGCAAGGCTTTCTCGCGCACGGGCCGGGCGTTGACATAGACGCGATTGCCTTGCGGCAGTACCTGCAGCACCCAGCCACGACGGTCGAGATGGATGCGCAAATGGTGCTCACCGGCCTGATGGCCGGCCAGTATCAGATCGTTGTCCGGTGCGCTGCCGATCCGCAGTGCGGGGGCATCCCAGTGGAAATCCTCTCGGGCCGAATTGGAAAACTCGATACGCATCGGTGAACCAGTCGATAGACGGCCGGGACTCTAACAGATGGCTGCATTCTCTCCGAGCGCATCTGGCTTACCATGCGGGTTTGCCGATGCGGAGCTTATCCATGCCCAAGATTGATATCCGTCGACCGCACCAACTGCCGCTCGCCGAGGCCCGTGCCGTGGTCGACAAGGTGGCGGCGCGCATGCACGAGAAATTCGGCATGGAAGGCCAGTGGCAAGGTGACACCCTAAGTTTTTCCCGGCCGGGCGTGGTGGGAAGCATCGCGGTGGCCAGCGACGCCGTCCACGTGAAAGCCGAGCTGGGCATGATGCTGGCACCCCTGAAGGGCATGGTCGAGCAGGAGATCCGCCGCAAGCTGGACGAGCATTTCGGCTGACCGGACAAGTCTCTTGGCTGATGATTCTTTAACCATTCCAGATTCCATGGCATAATCGACCGCTTACGCGGCCATGACGGCCCCAATCGCACCCACCGGAACGCATGGCCAAAGACGACGTCATTGAAATGGAAGGCACGGTGCAAGAGACCCTGCCCAACACCATGTTCCGCGTGCAGCTGGAGAACGGCCACGTGATCACGGCCCACATCTCCGGGCGCATGCGCAAGCATTACATCCGCATCCTCACCGGTGACAAGGTGAAGGTGGAGATGACCCCGTACGACCTGACCAAGGGCCGTATCACCTACCGCATGAAGTAAATCGAGCGGCTTCGCTGTTGTAGGAGCGCACCCGGTGCGCGATCACAGCAGCGCCGCTGCGTAGGATTTTCGCGCACAGGGTGCGCTCCTACAAAAAAAGAAAGGCCGCGCTGTAAGCGCGGCCTTTTCGTGTTGCCGTAATCAAACCGGCTCGCCGGTCAACTCACCACAGCGGGAACCGCCTCGGCCGCTTCGGTGGTGACGACCAGTTCGCCCTCACGCACACTCAGGCTCACCTTGCCGCCCTCGGCCAGCTTGCCGAACAGCAGTTCGTCGGCCAGCGGACGCTTGACCTTCTCCAGGATCACGCGGGCCATCGGGCGCGCGCCCATCTGCGGATCGAAGCCGTGCTCGGCCAACCAGCGGCGGGCATCGGCATCGACGTCCAGGCTCACATGCTTCTCGGTGAGCTGCGACTCCAGTTCGATCAGGAACTTGTCGACCACGCGCAGGATGTGCTCGAAGTCCAGCGCATTGAACTGGATGATCGCGTCCAGGCGGTTGCGGAACTCCGGCGTGAACATGCGGCGGATCACTTCCATCGCATCCATCGAGTGGTTCTGCTTGACGAAGCCGATGCCGCGACGAGACGCCTGCTGGGCGCCGGCGTTGGTGGTCATCACCACCACCACGTTCTTGAAGTTCGCCTCACGGCCGTTGGTGTCGGTCAGCACGCCG
>DASXND010000259.1:0-5399 GCA_036495265.1 Dyella sp. | reverse complement strand
ACGGAAGGCCCATTTGCCCGCGAGCTGCCGAATTTCGCGCCACGCGCCGCCCAGCAGGAGATGGCGCGTGCGGTGCAGCACGCGATCGCCGAGCGGGAAACCCTGATCGCCGAGGCTGGCACCGGCACCGGCAAGACCTTTGCCTATCTGGTGCCGGCGCTGCTGTCCGGCCAGCGTGTGATTGTCTCCACCGGGACCAAGGCGCTGCAGGATCAGCTGTATTTCCGCGATCTTCCGCGCGTACGCTCGGTGTTGGACGCGCGACTGAAGACGGCGCTGTTGAAAGGGCGCGCGAATTATCTTTGCCTGTACCGGCTCGACCAGACCGTGCGTGAAGGCGCGACCTTCGATCGAGGGCAGGCAGCGCAGTTGGCGGCCATCCGCACTTGGTCCTCACGCACGCGACGCGGCGATCGCGCCGAGCTGGCGGAGGTGCCGGAAGAGTCGCCGCTATGGCCGCGGGTCACCTCGACGCCGGACAACTGCCTGGGCGTGGAATGTCCGTTCTACGATGACTGTCACGTAGTGAAAGCGCGCCGTGAAGCGCAGGAAGCCGACCTGGTGGTGGTCAACCATCACTTGCTGTTTGCCGACCTTGCCTTGAAGCAGGAAGGCTTCGGCGAAATTCTCCCCGGTGCCCACGCCTTTATCCTTGACGAGGCGCACCAGATTCCGGAACTGGCAGGCCAGTTCTTTTCGCAGAGCATCAGCGCACGCCAGTTCAGCGAGTTGGCCCAGGACAGCTTGAGCGAGTGCAATGGCATCACCGGCGCGATCGGCGTGGTGCTGGAGCCCGCCGAGGCGTTGCAGGACGCCGTACGCAGGCTGCGCCTGGCGATGGATACGTTGCCGGAACGCGGGCCGTTCCACCTGTTGGAAGCCAGCGCATCCATCCACACGTCGCTGCACGACATGCGTGAAGTGCTTGCGGCGCTCACCGATGTGCTTGCCTCCCAGGCGGAGCGCTCGCGTGGTTTTGCCAACGCCCATGAGCGCGCGGCGCATCTGAGCGAGCGCCTCGATCGCATCGCTGAGCGCGATAGCGAGCGGGATGTGCGCTGGTATGAACTATTTCCGCGCGGCTTCGCCTTGCACGCCACGCCGCTCGACCTGGCCGCGCCCTTGCGCGCGATGCGCGAGCAGACGCAGGCCGCGTGGATCCACACCTCAGCCACTTTGTCGGTGGCCGGCAGCTTCGATCACTTCGCGCGCCAGCTCGGCCTGGAAGATCCACAGACGCTGCTGGTGGAGAGTCCTTTCGACTACGCCACGCAGGCGCTGTGCTACTTGCCAACGCCCTTGCCCGACCCTTCAACGCGCGACTACACGGACCGCGTCCTCGATGCCGTGCTGCCGGTACTGCATGCATCCCGTGGTCGGGCTTTCCTGCTGTTCACCTCGCATCGCGCGCTCCGCCGCGCGGCGGAACTGCTGCGCGAACGCGTGCCGTGGCCGCTGTTCGTGCAAGGCACGGCGCCACGTCATCGCCTGCTGGAGGAATTTCGCAGCAGCGGCCACGGCGTACTGCTCGGTGCGGCCAGCTTCTGGGAAGGGGTGGATGTCGCCGGTGAGGCCTTGAGCGTGGTGGTGATCGACAAATTGCCGTTTGCCGCGCCGGATGATCCGGTGCTGCAAGCGAGGCTGGAGGCGTTGGAACATGCCGGTATCAACCCTTTCATGGGTTGGCAGGTACCCAGCGCGGTCATTGCGCTCAAGCAGGGCGCCGGTCGATTGATTCGTGATGTGCGCGACCGTGGTGTCTTGGTGCTATGCGATCCGCGCCTGACCAGCAAGGGTTATGGACGTCTGTTTCTCGCCAGCCTTCCGGCCATGCCGCGAACGCGCGAACTGAAGGAAGTGCAGGCGTTTTTCGAGGGCGAGATGTCTTCACCCGCGTAGTGGTTTCACTTCGAGAGGATCAGGACATGGCCAAGGTCATCGGGATGGGCGGCATCTTCTTCAAATCACGCGATCCGAAGGCATTGAACGAATGGTATGCGCGACATCTCGGCCTGCCGGTCGATGACTGGGGTGGCGCGCGCTTCAGCGAAGACGAGAAGCGCAAGGGCTACACGCTGTGGTCCCCGTTTGCGGCCGATACGAACTATTTCGCGCCCAGCACGCAGCCGTACATGATCAATTTTCGCGTGGACGACCTCAACGGCCTGCTGGCGCAGCTGCGTGAGGCCGGCGTGACCGTGGACGAGCGTGTCGAGGACAGCGAATTCGGTCGTTTCGGTTGGATCATCGACCCCGAAGGAACGCGCGTCGAGCTTTGGCAACCGCCGGATTGAGTGGGTCGACGGCAGCAGGACTCACGCTTCGGCCAGCACGCGCAAGCGCTGCATGGTGGCCTGGTCGGCGGGCACGAAAGCTTCCAGCGCCAATTCGGCGAGGGTGATGTCGGTCGGCGTGCCGAACACCGTGGTCGTGCTCAGCATGGACAGCAGCTCGCCGTTGAGCTCCAGTTCCATCGGCACGGCAATGGCGTTGGTCACGTCGGTGCTGCTCACCGCCGCCTCGCCGCTGGGCGTGGGGTAGCCTTGCAGTTCGCGCAGTAGTTCGAGCAGTTGCGGATCCTGGCTGGCGTCGATCTGTCGACGCAGGCGATCGAGCAGATGTGCCCGCCATACCGGCAGGTTGCGTATGCGCGGAGCCAGCCCCGCGGGATGCAGGCTGAGTCGCAGCACATTGATCGGCGGACGCAGCCAATCCTCCGAGAGTCCCGACAACAAGCGCAGCGTCGCCTGATTACTGGTGACCAGATTCCAGTGACGATCCACCGCGAGAGCCGGATAGGGCTCAAGTCCCTTCAGCAGCAGGTCGATGGTTGCGCGTGCGACATCCAACGCGGGGTCAGCCAGTGCGCGCTCGCGAAAGGCCGGGGCAAAGCCTGCGGCCACCAACAGTGCGTTGCGTTCGCGCAGCGGGATGTCCAGATACTCGGCCAGGTGCAGGATCATGTCGCGGCTGGGTTGCGAGCGGCCGGATTCGACGAAGCTGAGGTGGCGGGTGGAGATCTCGGCGCCGGTGGCCAGGTCCAGCTGGCTCAGCCGGCGATGCCGTCGCCATTCGCGCAGCAGATCGCCGACGGTCCGGTGCGGGATGGCAACAGCATTCATGCGAAAGCTCCTGGTGACACGGGGTCGGCTGGGTGTCGGCTTGCACAGGTCGATGATCCCACGCCCAGGCGCGCTTGCCCTGCGCCGAGAGTCATGCCGTGCCATCGGCGGTGATGAAGGCCTGCATGTCGGCGAGCAAGGGCTGTAAATGCGTGTGGTACATGCCGTGCGGTGCTCCGGGATATTCCAGATAGCGGCACGCTGGCACCAGTCTGGCGATGGCACGGCCCTGCGCGACTGGCTCGCTCACGTCGCGATCGCCGTGGATGACCAGCATCGGCATGTCGATGCGGGATAGGTCGTCGCGCAGATCGGTGGCGACACGGGTGCTGAAGCAAGCCGTAGCTGCATGCAGCGATGTGCCAAGCATGATGTCGATAGTGCGACGGATCGTGCCCTCAGACGTACCCGTCTCCGCCGGTAGAAAGAAACCATCCGCGCCATCGGCGAGCCAGCGTGGGAAGTCAGCGTGAATCTGTGCGAGCACCGGCTCGGTGGCGCCAGCCGGTAGCGCTGCACCGGATGCGTCGAGATAGCAGGGTGCGATTGGTGAAAGGAGGATGGCGCGCGCCACTCGCGTGTTGCCATGGCGCGAGAGCAGCCGAATGCATTCGCCGGTGCCCATCGAATGGCCGACCAGGGTGACATCGTGCAGGTCGAGGTGCTCGATTAATTCGGCCAGGTCATCGGCCAGGCGGTCATAGTCATAACCGCTGCCGGGCTGTTCGGAGCGGCCATGGCCGCGGCGGTCCATCGCGATGCAGCGCATGCCCAGCGCGTTGAAGTGCAGCATGTGCGGCGCCCACATCTGTGAATCGAGCGCCCAGGAGTGCACGAACAGGATGGGTTTGCCGTGGCCCCAATCCTGGTAGGTGAGGGTGACGCCGTCACTGCTTTTGAAACTTGCCATGGTCTGTCTCCGGTGGAGGCGAGCGGTCGTGGCCGCTCGCCGTATGAGGTCAGGCGGCTTGCGGCACCTTGTCGAGAAAGCCGAACACCTGGCGGATGCGGCCGTGCTCCAGCGCGGCGACGTCGAAACCGACGACGAGCGGCTCGTCGGCATCGGGAGCCGCCAGATGCCATTGGAAACGCAGCGTGTCGTGGTGTGCGTCGACCGGGCCGGCAAGGCTGAAGCGATGGCCGGGGAACATGCCCTGCACGGCGACGATGGTGGCGTCGATGGCCTCCCAGCCGTTCGCATCGATCATGGGATCGGTATAGCGCGCGTGCTCGGTGTAGACGTCCTCGATCAGGTTGCGACGGCGCAGCGCATCGGTTTCGTTCCAGCCGTCGATATAGCGTTCGATGAGGTGGTGGGCGTTGTGCATGACGAACTCCTTGCTGTCTCGTTGAGGTGAGCTCAGCTTGAAGCCGGTATGGCGCTCAAGCGATTACCCGGGAGGTAATGTCTTGCAAGCGGGCTGGCCGGTCTTCGTTTCGTCATCAACCCGCCGTGGTTTGGCCGGAGGGCGCCCGGGTCCTTGCGGCAGCGACTGTTTTCATCATGGCTCTGTCCTCAGGAGACCAAGGCCATGGGAAGCTGGATGCGAAGTGGGAGCGCCAAGGTGGTGGGTATCGATCTGTTGGCGCCGCTGATGCTGGCCCGCCGCATTGACTGGTACGCCAGCGTGCCCGCCGCAGTGTGGCCGGCAGCGGCTATCATGGAGCGGTCATGAATCTGCTCGCCATCGAAACCGCTACCGAAGCCTGCTCCGTCGCCCTTATTCATGGCGATGAAGTGATTGCGCGCAGCGAAATCGCCCCCCGCCGTCACGCCGAACTGGTGCTGCCAATGGCCGACGCGCTGCTGGCCGAAGCCGGCCTGGGGCGTCATGCGCTCAACGTGATTGCCGTGGGGCGTGGACCGGGCGCGTTCACCGGCGTGCGGCTTGGCATTTCTTTGGCACAGGGCATGGCGCTGGCGCTGGATATCCCGGTCGTCACGGTCTCGTCGCTGGCGGCACTGGCGCTGGAGGCACCGGAAGACGATGCCGCCATTCTCGCCGTGATCGATGCACGCATGGGTGAGATCTATGCCGCGAGCTATCGTCGTGACGACAACGGCGGCCTCGTTGCGCTTGACGAAGAGCGTGTCTGCATGCCCGCTGCACTGGCGTTGCCACACGCTTCCCATTGGCACGTGGTCGGCACCGGCTGGGGCACGTATGCCGAGGCGCTGCGCGCTCGTCTTACCGGCGAGCTGCGTACTGCGGACGGCGCCTGCTATCCGCAGGCGCGTCGTGTGGCCGAACTGGCCGCGTTGGAATTCGCTGCGGG
>DASXND010000258.1:0-2414 GCA_036495265.1 Dyella sp. | reverse complement strand
CCCACCCCCGCCATGCGCGCGGCCATGCTGGATGCCGCCGTGGGCGACGACGTGTATGGCGAAGACCCGACCGTCAATGCGCTGCAACGTCGCGTGGCGGACGACCTGGGCTTCGAAGCGGCGCTATTCGTGCCCACCGGCACGCAGTCGAACCTGCTCGCGCTGATGGCGCACTGCGAGCGCGGCGATGAGTACCTGGTGGGCGCGGACGCGCATACATACAAGTTCGAAGGCGGTGGCGCGGCGGTGCTGGGCTCGATCCAGCCGCAGCCGATTCCTCACGATGTCGACGGTTCGCTGCCCTTGGACAAGGTTGCCGCGGCGATCAAGCCGATCGACCCCCACTTCGCCCGCACGCGCCTGCTTGCCCTGGAAAACACCTGGCACGGCCGTGTGCTGCCGCTGGACTATCTGCGTGCCGCGCATGACTTCAGCCGCGAGCGCGGACTTGGCCTGCATCTGGACGGCGCGCGCATCTACAACGCGGCCATAGCCAGTGGCGTGCCGGCACGCGAGATAGCGCGGCACTTCGATAGCGTGTCGGTCTGCCTGTCCAAGGGGCTGGGCGCGCCGGTGGGCTCGGTGCTGGTAGGTACAGCGGCGCTGATCGAGAAAGCACGCCGCTGGCGCAAGGTGGCGGGCGGCGGCTGGCGTCAGGCTGGCCTGCTGGCGGCGGCTGCCAGTTATGCGCTGGACCATCATGTGGCGCGCTTGGCCGACGATCATGCGCGTGCGGCTACGTTGGCGGCCGGCCTGGGAGAAATTCCCGGCGTCAAGCTGCTGGGTCACTTCACCAATATGGTTTTTGTCGATGTGCCGGCTGACCGCCTGCGCGAACTGGACGTCCATTTGCGCGAGGCCGGCGTGCGCATCAGCGTCGGTTATCTGCCCACATTGCGACTGGTGACGCATCTGGACATCGCCGATGAGGGCATCGCGCGCACGGTCGATGCGTTCCGGCGGTTCTTCGTTCGTAGCTAGGCCGTTGCCTGCGCGCTCGCTGTTGTAGGAGCGCACTCAGGCGGTCTGCCCTGCGTCGGTTCGGTCAGCCCTGGGGGCGATCGAACTTGCGGATGAAATCCTTGACCTGCGGATAAACCACTTCGCGCCAGCGCCTGCCGCTGAAGATGCCGTAGTGGCCGGCGCTCTCGATCACCCGGTGCATGCGGCGATCCACCGGGATGCCGGTGCACAGGTCGTGGGCGGCTTCGGTCTGTCCGAGACCGGCAATATCGTCCAGCTCGCCTTCGATGGTGAGCAACGAGGTGGTGGTGATCGCGCTGGGCTTCACGCGCTCGCCGGCAACATCCCACAGGCCGCGCGGCAGCAGGAACTGCTGGAACACGGTGGCGATGGTATCGAGGTAGTACTCGGCCGGCATGTCGAGCACGGCGTTGTACTCGTCGTAGAACTTGCGATGCGACTCGGCATCGTCCTCGTCGCCGCGCAGCAGGTCCTCGTAGAAATCCCAGTGCGAGTTGACGTGGCGGCCCGGGTTCATGGCAATGAAGCCCGCGTGCTGCAGGAAGCCCGGATAGACCTCGCGACCGCGCCCCGGATAATTCGGCGGCACGGTGTGGATGACGTTGCCCTTGAACCAGCTCAGCGCCCGCGTGGTGGCGAGGTTGTTCACCCCGGTCGGATTGCTGCGCGGCTCGATCGGGCCACCCATCATGGTCATGCTCAGCGGCGTCTGTTCGCCGCGGGCAGCCATCAGCGACACGGCAGCCAGCACCGGCACCGTCGGCTGGCACACCGAGATCACATGCAGGCGATGTGCGCCGATATGGCGGATGAATTCCTGGATATAGGCCACGTAGTCGTCAAGATGAAACGCGCCCTCGCTGGTCGGCACCATGCGCGCATCGACCCAGTCGGTGATGAACACCTTGTGGTCGTGCAGCAGGGTACGCACGGTGTCGCGCAGCAAGGTGGCGTGGTGTCCTGACAGCGGCGCCACCAGCAGCACGACGGGATCGTTCTTCAGCTTTTCGATGGTGTCCGGATCGTCGCTGAAGCGCTTGAAGCGCTTGAGCTGGCAGAACGGCTTGTCCAGCACGACGCGCTCGATGACGGCGATCTCTTCCCCATGCGCATTGACCTGCGGCAGGTTGAAGGTGGGCTTTTCGTATTCCTTGCCCAGTCGGTGCAGCAGTTCATAGCCGGCGGCAAGGCGTTGCGCCCCCGGGACGTGCGACAGCGGACTCGTGAGGTCGCTGAACATCTTGGCGCTGGCGTCGGCGTAGTGGCTCAACGGGCCGAGGATGGCGCGTTGCCACTCGTGAATCTGATAAAGCATGGGGGCGAAACCGGAAGGATCGAAGGGCATCATCTTACCCGGTTTGAGCGCCTCGTGCTGCGCCGCCGCATCGTCTCAAGCCTGCTGAATCAGTTGCTTACGCGCGCCCGCAGAG